>JBDTAU010000534.1:0-6558 GCA_039924465.1 Dermatophilaceae bacterium | reverse complement strand
GAGTCGAGCAGGCGGCACGCTTCGGGCAGGGTGACGGCGAGCGTCCCGCTCGATGGCAGCGACAGGCTCTCGGCGGTCGTGGAGTCGAGTCGGCCGTGAATCAGGGTGGAGAGCCGCTCGGCCTCCTTGGCGCCGACTCGTCCACCGTCAAAGGTCGTCTCGAGCAGGACGAAGCGGTCGCTGATCGCCTTCCAGAAGGTCAGCGCGACGGTGAGGTCCGTGGTGATCGAGGCCTGTTCAGCAGGCGGCAACTTGAGGACCGCCGCATCGACGGCGGCCAGGTCGGACCGGCGCTGGGCGACCCACTCGCGCAAGGCCCACAGGTAGGTCTGGGCCGCAGCGGGATCGACCGGGACACCGAGCGACCCCGGCGCGGGCGGGGCGACGAGGACCAGCTCGGGGTCGGTGCCGGCAGTGGAGCCAGTGCCGGCAGTGGGGCCGGCACCCATCATCGGCTGGGGTGGGGGCAGGCTCATGGGCGTCCGTACACCGACTTGGGTGGGGCGGGGGCCGGCCCGAGGGGCCCGGCGAACCATGTGTTGTAGATCTTCTTCCACTGCCCGTCGGCCTTGAGGTTGTCCAGGACCGTGTTGGCGTATCTCGTCAGGTAGACGGCGTCCTGGTTGAACCCGAGGCCGTAGGGCTCGGCGGTGATCGCCGGGGCCTTCGTCACCTTGGCGTAGGGGTCCTGGGCCACGAGGCCCGCCAGCACGGTGTCGTCGCCGGTGATGGCGTCGGCCTTGCCCTGCTGGAAGAGGACGAGGCAGCCGGTGTGGTTGTTGGCGGTGACCGGGATGGTGCCGCCGACGGACTCGAGTTTGGCCAGCGTCGTGGTGTCGACCGGCGCGCAGACCCGCTGCCCCTTGAGGTCCTGCAGCGTCTGCGCCGTCGACGTCTTGGTCACGAGGACCTTCTGGCCGGAGGCGTAGTACTCGGCCGAGAAGTTGATCCGCTCCCAGCGGTCGCACGTCATCGTCATGTTGCGGGCCACCATGTCGACCGAGTCGTCCTCGAGCAGTGGGAGCCGGTCAGCTGCCGTGATGACCCGTAGCTGGACCTTGTTCTCGTCACCGAACAGGCTCTTGGCCACCGCCTTGGCGATGTCGATGTCGAAGCCCTCGATCTTCCCGGTGAACGGGTTGCGGGCGCCGAGCAGATAGGAGTCGGACGAGACCCCGACGACCAGGTGGCCGCGCTTGATGATGGCTCGGGTCCGGGGGTCGGTGATGGCAGCGCTGGCCGGGAGGCTCGGCAGCGGGTCGAAGGACTGGGTCGCGTTGGTGCACGTCGGCGGGCTCGCGGTGCCAGGGGCGGCGACGGTCGGGCTCGGTGGCCTGGGGACCTGCGTCTCGGCATAGGTGACCCCCGTGCAGCCGGCCAGCGCGAGGAGGGTGGACGCGGCCAGGACCGCGGTCAGGGGCGAGCGGCGTAGCGAAATGGTCATGCGTACTCCCGGAGCCGCTGGGTGATGCCTCGGATGATGAGCCAGACCGCGACGAGCGCGGCGAGGGCGATGAGCACGGCGATGAGGGGGGTGGTGCCACCCACGCCGTTGAGGTCGGAGACGGCCTGCTGCCCGGCGGCGTCGCGGGCCTGGGTCACTTCGGAGTCGAAGGCGCTGAACGTGGCACCCGCACTCCCGGCCTTCGTGGCCGTCGACAACGTCACGGCCTCGTCCCAGTTGCCCGAGTCGTCGGCCTTGCGGATCGCGGCGTGAGCGGTCCGGTAGGCCACCCAGTTGCCCTGGTCGATCTGGCGAAGTTGGGGCAGCGCGGCGTCAATGGCCGTGGCGTCGGCTTGCCACGCCTTCTCGTTCGCGGCCCCGGACCCCCGGGCGATCAGGGTGAGGCTCTCGTTGGCGCGGGCATCGTTGGCGGCGGTGCTGACGTCCGCCAGGGCGACTGCGTCGCGGTAGTCGTTGGCCGCGACTCGCGCCGTCGTGGCGGCGATCGAGTTGATCGCTGCAGCGGCGACGAACAGTGTGACGAGCGACAGCACGATGGCGCCGGTCACCGATGGGTTGAGGTAGCGCCGGGTGCGGCGGGCCAACCAGACCGCGACGAGGATCATCCCGGCCAGCGCGAGGCCCCCGACGAGGAGCCACGCCCTGGAGTCGGCGCGGTCGAGCTCGGCCGAGGCCCGACCCTCGTTGGCCTTGACGATGGCGGTGACGATCGGGATGGCGTCAGAGCGCAGTCCCGCGCTCGCCTGCTTGAGGTACTGCGCCCCGACGGGCAGGCCCTGCCGGTTGTTGGTCCGGGCCTGCTGGACGAGCCCGGCGTAGGTCTGCACCTGGTCGGACAACGCCGCGAGCGCCGCCGCATCGGCCGGCTGGGCCGCCGCGGCCTCGGTGATCCCGGCGGCCACGGAACTCAGGGCCGCGTCATACGTGGTGCGCTGCTCCGGCGGCTCGAGGCCACCGACGAGGAAGGCGTTGGTGGCCAGGGCGTCGGCGCGCAGCAACTCGACGTGCAGCGACTGGATCCGGATCACCTGCGCCGTGTTGCTGGCGGCCCGGTCGACGGCGGCCTTGGAGGAGAGCAGTGAGTTGACGCTCATGGCTCCGAGGAGGAGGGCCGCGAGGGCCGCGAGGGCGCCGAGCAGGCGCATCCTGCCGGGCGTCCCGTGCAGCATCTGGATCATGACGGACCGGGAGGGGACGCTCCAGACCGGCGATCCGGTGGGCGGGGGCAGGGTCGCGGTGGCTGGGAGCGCCGGGGTGGGCCCCTGCCCGGCCGGGATCGACACCGGGATGTTCGTCCGTGGTGCGCTCGTCATGCCGGCTCCTCGCTCGTCGTGCTGTGCTCTGGCCCCTGGGGCACGTCGTGCGCGTCGGGTTGATCGGGCGCGTCGGGTCGATCGCTCTCTTCAGGCTGGTCGGGCTCTTCAGGCTGGTCGAGCGCCTCGGTGACGTCATCGACGGTGAGTAGACGCAGTTCGTCGACGGTTGGATCCGTCGCATCCTTGAGACGCCAGGCGTGCCGACCGATCGAGTGCTCGAAGAGGTTGCGGGAGAAGCGCCCGTTGCCGAACGCGGGGGTGCGCGGGGTCGCCTCGAGCGTCATCCGCACCCGCCGCTCGGCGTCCTCGCTCAGGTCGTAGTCGGCGCCGGCCGCGATGCTGCGCAGGATCGCGATGAGCTCGTCGTCGGTGTAGTCGTCGAACTCGATCGTCGTGGTGAAGCGGCTGGCCAGACCCGGGTTCTGGGCGATGAAGGCGACCATCGGATCCGGATAGCCGGCCACGATGACGACGAGGTCCTCGCGGTGGTCCTCCATCTCCTTGACGAGCGTGTTCACCGACTCCTGCGCGTACTGGTCCCCGGTCAGGGCGTAGGCCTCGTCGATGAACAGCACCCCGCCGATCGCCGACGCGCAGACCTCGGCCGTCTTCATCGCGGTCTGCCCGACGTAACCGGCGACCAGCTCGGACCGGTCCACCTCGATGAGCTGCCCTCCCTCGAGCAGCCCCAGGGCCCGATAGATCGCGCCGATGAGCCGGGCGACGGTCGTCTTGCCGGTGCCGGGGTTGCCGACGAAGATCAGGTGTCGGCTCAGCTTGTTGGGCTTGAGCCCGGCCTCGAGCCGCATCTTCTCGACGGTGAGCAGCGCGACCTGCCGGTGGATCTCCTTCTTGACCCGATCGAGCCCGATCAACGAGTCGAGCTCGGCGAGCAGCTCCTCGACGGACTTCTCCGGCTCGGCGGGCTCGGCCGGGGTGACGTCCTCGGGCGCCGTGGCCTGAGCCACCGCTGGACCACCCCCTGCCGGTATGCCGCTGAGCTGGCCACCGTCGCCCGCGACGGTCCCGTCGGGGCCGAGCGAGGGGGCCGCGCCGCCGGGGCCTGACGCGCGACCCGACCCCGGGGCAACCGGCACCCGGGCAGCGGCGAGGTAGATGGCGCTCGTGGTGGTCGCGTTGAGGATGACCCAGCTCGGGGCGGTGCCGAGCGTGACGGCGGCCGCAGCGACCTCGTGCAACGCCTCGGCATAGTCGATCGCCCGGGCGTGATTGGCCCCGGCGAGGCGCTCGAGCAGGTCGGTGGGGGCGGACCTCCAGCGGCGCCCGCGCGACGCGGCCTGGAAGAACGCGGTGTTGGCGGCTTCGAGGTCGTCGGGCTGCAGGCCCGCGGCCGCGGCCCAGTCCGCGGCGGCGCCGGGCACGGGCTCGGCGAGGGCAGCGGCCACCCGCAGCCCCTCGTCCCGGGCCGCGGCCGGGTCGAGGCCGGCCCGGGCGGCGACGGCAGCGAGCCGGTCGAGGCCCTGTGCGAGGGATGTGGTTGCAGTCATGGATTCACTCCGGTGGGGCCAGTTGGCCGATGGGTCCGGTCAGGCCGAGGGCCCCGCCGTCGGAGGCGTGTCCGAACTTCTGCTCGAGGAACGCGCCGTGGACGATGATGGCCTGCGCGTCGGCCCGGCAGACGGCGTCATAGACCTTGTCCATCGTCGACCCGAGCAGGTCGAGTTGGTCGACGAGCAGCATCACCGAGCTCTTGCCGGCGGCGATCGGCCGGGTGTCCGCCCAGTCCCGGGGGAGGCGCAGGTAGTTGCCGAGCGCGACGGGGAGGTAGTCGGTCGCCGTCGCCATGACGCTGTAACCCTGGGCGCTCCCGATCCCGAGAGTCTCCAGGCGTGGCAGGGTC
This sequence comes from Dermatophilaceae bacterium, assembly GCA_039924465.1. Lineage (GTDB taxonomy): Bacteria > Actinomycetota > Actinomycetes > Actinomycetales > Dermatophilaceae > JAKDLQ01. Next base: position 1,916 of record JBDTAU010000534.1, on the reverse strand, counting down.
TGGCGCACGATCCGGGTCACCCGCAACAGTCGGGACAGCACCACGCCGGGGACCCTTCCCTCCCGGGCGGTGGCCTCGATCGAGTCGAGGGCAGCGAGCAGTTGATCGGTCGTGGGCGGCCCCACCGGCCCGGGATCCTCCGGTGCCACGGGCCTCCCGAGCCCGAGCCACGATCGGATCCCCACAGGCGTTGTCCCTTCGAACGTCTCAGCGGTGGCCGGAGCCGATGTCGAGCATGCCGGGAGCCGCGCCGGAGATCTGGCGCGCGTCGTGGGCCGCGACCCGGTTGAGATAGGTGCGGGACTTGGCGACCTCGGTCTCGAGCGAGCCGATCGTCACCGCCATGGTGTCGAGGGCCCGGACCTTGAAGGCATCGATCGCATCCATCGTCTCGTAGATGTTGGCGAAGGCCTTCTGCAGGGACTCGATCCCGATCGTGGCGCTCGCCGACTGCTCCTGGATGCGGGCCGAGTTGGACTTGAGCAGCTCGGACGTGCGCTCGATGAGCCCGGAGGTCGTCACGTTGAGGGCAGTGATCTGGTCCAGGACGAGCTGCTGGTTGTTGAGCGCCTGGGCGACGATGACCGCCGTGCGCAGCGCCGAGACGGTCGTGGTCGTGGCCCGGTCGACGCCCTTGATCAGCTCGATGTTGTTCTTGATGATGATGTCGATCGCGAGGTAGTTCTGGATCGAGACCGCGAGCTGGGTCAGCAGGTCCTGGTGCTTCTGCCGGACGTAGAAGAGCACGTCCTCACGGATCGCCTTGGCCCGCTCCGGGTCGCTCGCCTCTAGGGTGGCGATCTGAGCCGCGAGCCTGGCGTCCAGCCGCTCGGCGACGTAGACGTACTGGTTGAGCCGGCCCATCGAGTCCCACAGCGAGCGCTTCTCGAGGCCGAGCGCGACGTTGTCCTTCTGCAACTCGTCCTGCCCGGACTGGAGCGAGTGGAGGATACCGTTGAGCTGGCTCTGTGAGGACTGGTACTTACGGAAGTAGTCGGTGACCTTGTCCCCGAAGGGGATCATGCCGAGGATCTTCTTGGCGCCGGTGGCCTGCGACGGGTCGAGGTCCTCGACGGTGCGGCGCAGGTCGAGCAGCGTCTTGCCGACCTTCGACCCCTTGGACAGCGATCCCTCGTTCATCGCCTTGACCGGCATCTGGAGCATCCGGTTGGACGACTCGGCGGCAAAGCGCACCTCGTCATTGCCCATCGAGCGGACATCGGCGGCCTTGGCCTCCCACTCGGGTGACTTGGCGGCGGCCGTCATGAGCGAGGACAAGTAGGAATCGACCTTGGAGTCGAGCTCGGGCAGGACCGCCTCCGGGACGGCCGGGGCCATCTTGGGGGCAGCGGTCTGGCCCACGGCGCCAGCGGGAGCCGGCACGGTCAGGGCAAAAGCGTTCTCGGTCGCCTCGGGTGGGGCCAGTGGTGCAGGTGCTTCGGCCGCGGCGGCCGCGGCTGAAGCGGCAACAGGCTGGTCAGTCATGTCGTACTCGTCCTTCCCCAGGTGCCGGCCCCGCGCGCGCGGGGGTCGGCGTCTCAACGATGAGTGAGCGGCATACGGCCCACGTGTTCCCACGGCCACTCTACGGTGCCGCAACGCTGCGACGGATGCCCCACCGAAGACGTTCCTCGCCCGCAGGCCGAACCCAGATCTGGGGGGAGGGCCGGATCCAGCCACCATCGGGGAGGAACGCCTCAGGAGGTGAACGGATGAGCGCATCCCCGGAGTTCCCGAGCGGCGAGATCGATCGCTGCCGGTGGGTCGCAGCCGGCCGGTCGAGGGCAGCGATCAGGAGAGTCAGGAGAACTGCCAGGACCGTTTTGACAAACCAAACCAGAAGCCGTCGATGGCGCTCGTGTTGTCGAGCCCGCCGGATTCGTAGGCGGCGCCGAGGCTGACGAAGAGCGGGGCGA
>JBDTAU010000533.1:0-8338 GCA_039924465.1 Dermatophilaceae bacterium | reverse complement strand
ACAGCTGTGGTGATGGTCCTCTTACGCATGTACTTCCTCCTATGTGGGTCCCGGGGTCTCCGGGGATCAAGCGCCGGGCGCAGGGCTCGGATGGTTGTGGTGGCCACCCCGGACGGGGTGGTCAGGTGCTAGGTGACGAGCGTGGGCGGCATACAGCGAATGACGGTGGCCCCTCCTTCGACTCGAACCCGTCCGGCCCCGTGCGGCACGAGCAGCACGTCACCCTGGGTGATCTCGAGGGGGCCTGCTCCGTGCTCCGTGGCGAGCGTTCCGTGTCCGTCGACGACGACGGTCACGCTGAATCCTGGCTCGAGGTCGGCTGGGCCGGTGCGTGTCGAGACGACCTCCGCCCGGAAGAACTCGGCCGCCGCGTCGGGCAGGGCCGACGCGACGCCCTGAACGTCGGTCCAGCGCCGCCGCAACCCCGCCACGACGGAGTCGTCGAGGGCGTCGCTGGCGACGCTGCGCAGGGCGAGCTCACGCGGCAGTCCGAGGAAGGCGTGCGCCTCCTCGAGACCGAAGCGCTGGTGCTCGAGCATGACGGACAGGTCGGTCGGCTCCTGCAGCTCGAGAATCAGGACTCCCTCACCAATGGCGTGCGGTTGCCCGGCCGGGACCAGGATCGCGTCACCGGCCTGCACCTCGACCCGGTTGCAGGCCGCGAGGAGCCGCTCATCCTGGGCTGCGACGAGCTCCGCCAGCGTGTCTGGCTCGACGTCGTCACGAAAACCGAGCCACACGACCGCTCCCGGCTCGGCCATCAGGACGATCCACGCCTCGGTCTTGCCGTGGTCGCAGTCGAGGTGGGCCGCAGCGAACTGGCGATCGGGGTGGCTGTGGACGGGCAGCCGCTCTCCGGCGTCGAGCAGTTTGGTCAGGATTCCCGGCTCGGCGCCGTGCGCGGCCAGGTGGTCCGCACCGAGCCAGCCGACCGGGTCCGTGGCCAGAGCGGTGGGCAGGTCCAGGCCATCGCGCAGGATGGTCACCCCGCCGCCACCCTCGGCGAAGAGACGCGTCGTGGACGCGAGCCAGTCCTCGGGTCGGTAGCCGTCGAAGTCGTCCGGGAGGTCCTGGCCGCGGAAGCTGTAGATCCGTTCGCCACCGCGGTAGAAACGGCGTGGCGTGTTCACCGCGAGCGTCAGCACACTCGGTGTCTGGGTTGATTCGGGGCCGGTCACGAGGTGGACTCCAATGCCGGTGAGGTGGCCAGGTTGGCCCGACAGGATCGGCGGCGCCCGGAACCACGCACGATGAGCCGGGTGGGCACGACCACCGTCTGGGGCTCCGACTCATCGCCGAGGAGTCGGAGGAACAGTTGTTGGGCCGCCTTCTGCCCCAACGACTTCGGGTCCTGATGGACGACCGTGATAGGCGGGTCCATGAGCCCTGCGAGCTCGAAGTCGTCGTAGCCGACGAGGGAGAGCTGGGCGCCGATGTCTCGCATGGCGTGCAGGGCTGCGATCGTGACCCGGTTGTTGCCCGTGATGATCGCCGTGATCGGTTCCTTCTCGCCGACCCAGGCGGAGAGCCGGTCCCGCAGGTCCTCGCGGCGATGCGGGCCCATCGCGACATGGGCGGTCCCGGGGAGGCCGAGCGAGGTGTGGTTGGCCTCGAAGGCGATCCGGCGCTGTCGCGCGGTCCAGAACTCCGGGTCATCACCGAGGAAGCCAACCCGCTGGTGCCCGTGGGCGACCAGGTGCTCCATGGCGCTCCGGATCCCTCCGGCGTTGTCGCTGAGCACCGTGTCGGCAGCCGCGCCGCGCACCGGACGGTCGACGTAGACGATCGGGATCCCACTCGCCACGACCCCCGGATCCGAGGAGGGCGCTTCACCCGCGGGCACCACGACGAGCCCGTCGACCCCGCGGGCGATCAAGCCGTCGAGGATGGAGCGTTCCCGGCTCGGCGAGCCCTGGGCGGAGGCCGTGATGAGCAGGTGGTGCCGGACCCGGGCCTCGTGCTCGACCGCGGCCCCGATCTGGGAGTAGAAGGGGTTGTCCAGGTCCTCGACGATCAAGCCGATCGTGAGAGACCGTCCCGGGGGCGCCCGGAAGCCGCCGTCAGCGCGGCCGAAACCGAGCCGATCGATGACCGCTCGCACGCGGTTCGCGGTGTCCGGTCGGACCCCGTTCTCGCCCTTGACCACCCTCGAGACCGTCTTGACCGAGACATGCGCCTCGGCAGCCACGTCGGCCATCGTGGGCCGAGGACTGGTCCGGTGTCTGGACAGCGATGTCATCGCGATGATTTGACCAGATGCGCACGATGTCCGGCAACTTCCGTGACCGAAACGAGTCCTAAGGGGTCATTCTTGTCCGATTCGCCGCTGCGGAAGTGGACAACGATGACCGATCCCGCCCGCCGGCGATCCGCCACCACAACCGGACCACGGTCCCCAAACGGTGGCCCCGCTCGCCCATCCACCACCACAACCGGACCACGTTCCCCAAACGGTGGCGCGCGGTTGTCGGTTTCAGCGCATCAGGCCGGCAGTCGATTCAGCCAGGGCCGCACGGCGGCGAGGAAACGGACGGGGTCCTCCAGTTGCGGGGTGTGCCCGACACCATCGAGCCAGGCGGTCTCCCAGCTCGGGTTGTCGGCTGCGGCCTTGCGCGCCGCTGCGATTGGCACGAGTCGATCCCGGTCGCCGTGGATGAGCAGGACCGGCTTATCGATGGCGTGGATCGAGTGGGCATACGTCTTCGGCTTGCCCACGACCCGCATCAGCGAGCGGGCGGCCCTCAGGAAGCTGGCCGTCACCCCGTCCTGGGTGTCGAGATATCTGGTCAGGCGGGCACCGGCACCGAACCCCGCCGGATCAGCCCGTTTCGGGTCGGCGAAGCACAGGTCGACCATGCCGCGCACCCGCTGCTCCGGGGTGTACTTCGACTTGAACCGGTCGTAGAAGAGCTCACCGACACCGGGCGTGGCGTAGGCACCGAACTGCAGGGCCACGAACGGATCCAGACGTCCGTTGGCGCTCGGCAGGGCGGGGTCGACGAGGATCAGCCCAGCGACCAGGTCAGGGCTTCGCGAGGTCACGAGCAGCGACACCAAGCCGCCCATCGAGTTGCCGACGAGCACCGCCGGTTCGCCGATCACCTCGCGGACGAAGCGGCCCACGAGCTCAGCGTTGGCGCCGACGCTGGTGTCGCGAGGCGACCCGGGCGTCAGGCCGAATCCGGCCAGGTCGATCGCGGTGACGCGTCGGCCCTCGGCGAGCTGGGACGCCACCTGCACCCAGTTGAGGTGCGACCCACCGAGTCCGTGCACGAGCACGAGGGGCGGAGCTCCGGTCGGCCCACCGAAGTCGACCCAGTGGACCGGGCCGTCCAGGTCGACGATCTGGCTGCTGCCGCCCCACGGCGCGGCGAGGTCGAAAGGAGCGGTCTGAGGGAGGGCGGTCATGACGGAAATGTACCGGCGCAACGCCACGATCACGATCTGGGCCCACCGCCCGGACCGAATTGACGGCCACCACGCCCGCAACGGCTGCTGGGCGTCCGCTCAGGGCAAGATGAGCGCATGACCGCGCAACGCCCAGAGGCACGAGAGCACCCTGCCCACCACGAGTCCCGCCCCGTCAAGACCTGGCTCACGGACATGGACGGCGTCCTCGTCCAGGAGGAAGACGCGATCCCCGGCGCGCCAGAGTTCATCGCTGCTCTCCGGGCGTCCAACCACGCCTTCCTCGTGCTGACCAACAACTCGATCTACACTCCCCGAGACCTGCGAGTTCGCCTGCTCGACAGTGGGATCGACGTGCCAGAGTCGGCGATCTGGACCTCGGCGCTGGCCACCGCCCAGTTCCTCGTCGACCAGCGTCCCGGCGGCTCGGCCTACGTCGTCGGGGAGGCCGGCCTCGTCGCTGCGATGCATGACGTCGGCTACATCATGACCGAGCGCGACCCCGACTACGTGGTCCTGGGCGAGACCCGGACCTACTCGTTCGAGTCGATCACCCGAGCCATTCGCTTGATCGAGAAGGGCGCCCGTTTCATCGCGACGAACCCGGACCCCAGCGGCACCAGCCCGGCGGGCACTCTCCCGGCCACCGGCTCCGTCGCGGCCCTGATCTCCACCGCGACCGGTCGCCAGCCCTACTACGTTGGCAAGCCGAACCCGCTGATGATGCGCAGCGCCCTCAACCGACTCGACGCCCACTCCGAGTCGACGATCATGATCGGCGACCGGATGGACACCGACATCATCTCCGGGCTCGAGGCGGGACTGCGGACCGTGCTGGTGCTCACCGGGTCCACCAGCCGGGAGCAGATCGAGCACTTCCCCTACCGACCCAGCCGGGTGGTCGACTCCGTGGCCGACCTCATCGCCCTCGTCGACCCAGCGTCAGCCTTGGGTCTCGCGCCTGATCGGGTGTGACATGAAGATCTACACGATCGGACACTCAACTCGGCCACTGGAGGAGTTCATCGCGGTCCTCGAAACCTACGGGATCGACTCCCTCGTCGACATCCGTACCGTTCCCAAGTCCCGTCACAACCCGCAGTTCCACATCGACTCCCTCCGCGAGACCATCCCCGCTGCCGGCATCGACTACCACCACCTCGAGGCACTCGGAGGTCTGCGGCACTCCCGCAAGGACTCGCCCAACAGGGGCTGGCGCAACACGAGTTTCCGGGGGTACGCCGACTACCTGGGCACGCCGGAGTTCGCCGCCGGTCTCGACGAGCTGCTCGCCATCGCCGCGGACCACACCACCGCGATCATGTGCGCCGAGGCGGTGCCCTGGCGCTGCCACCGTTCCCTCGTCGGGGATGCCCTCCTGGTCCGCGACGTCGAGGTGATCGACATCTTCGACGCGCGCAAGGCCAGCGCCGAGACGTTGACCCGCTTCGCGGTCGTCGACGGCCTGTCGATCACCTACCCACCCGAGGACGAGGCGGAGGAAAGCGCCAAGCCCGAAGACTGACCCGGCCCGGCGCGTCGGACGGACAAAGTCCCTCCTCCGACGACCTCCCCGCACGCCGCAGCAGCGCCACCGAGGGTTTGTCCGTCCGACACCCCGCAGCAACGAGGCCACCTGCCCGCGGCCGACCTCTGCACCGACGAGTCCGTATGCCGCTGAGCCGACTCAGCAGCGTCGGCCTGGGTTCGCCAGTGGCGGGGTCGCGCGGTCACCGACTCGGTGGCCCGGAGAGCGCGCCGGAGAAGAGCCGACGCCACCACGACGCTCGGGGCGACGCAGCCGGCGCGGGTCCGGCCGCGGTCCGAGCCGCCGCAACAGCGGCGTCCCGGTCAGCGCGGAGGACCAGCCATCGCTCAACCATGTCATCGACGTCGACCGTCTTGGCGATGAGCGGGGGCAGGTTGCCCACGGCTGGGCGCAACCGGTCGGCGAGGACGCGCCGGTTGAAGTCCACCAGGACCTCGCGGACGTTGGCCTCGGAAGACACGTCGAGCAGCGACTCGGGGAAGGTCGAGGCCTCCTTGCGCAGGCCGAGTGCACCGGGCAACGCCCCACCCATGTCCAGGTTCTCGCGAGCCATCAGGCCCTTGATCCACCAGTCGGGGTCCTCGGGGTTGCCGAGGTCGAGCGGCTTGCCGGCACCGGGCAGGTTGTCGAAGTCCCCGCGTTCCTGCGCCTCGCGGATCTGACGATCGACCGAGCTCTCGTAGTACGGCTGACTACCCATGCGTCAACGGTAATCCCAGGACGCTCCCTCGCAAGGCCACTCGACTCGGGGCCCGCGCAAGGCCAATCGACTGAGGGGTCCCGGGGTCCGCTCAGGGCTCGGTCAGGGTCGACCCCCATGGGCGAGACCACGTGAACGGGGCACGCTTGAGCCATGGCCACCGCGATCTCAGTTCCCACAGCGGGAACAGTCTGCCCCGGCCAGCCGTTCCACTAACGGCATCACACCCACGGCCCCGAAGGAGACCCCGGTGAGCATCACAGACGACCTGAAGAACAAGGCTGAGGAAGTCGACCTCCAGGCCAAGGCCAAGGACCTCGGCGACGCGGTCGCGGAAGTGGTCAAGGCGGCATTCGGCGCCGTCGCCGAGTACGCCCAGACCAATCGCGAGAAGGTGGACCAGGCCTTCGACAAGGCGGAGCACCTCATCGACGACCGCACCGGCGGCAAGCACGCCGAGACCGTCGGCAAGGTCCGCTCCCAACTCGACAAGGGCATGGACAAGCTCTCCGAGAAGGGTTCCAAGTCAGCCACCTCCCCTGATTCCGTCCCCAGCGACCGGCACTCAGCCTTCGACGAGGACTTCCCCGCCGGCTCCCCCTCCTGAGCCGACGACCCCCCACGGGTGCCGTATGCCGCTGACTCAGCTCAGCGGCATACGGCATTCTTGCGCTGCGGCCGGGTCACCTCACCGGCGCTGGCGGCCCAGCCCGTGGACGAGCAGGTCACTGAGGTTGCGGTAGGCAGCGGCGTCGTCGAGGCCGGTCTCGGCCTTGATGGAGCCGCGCTGGATCGCGGTCATGACGGCACCGATCACCGACGAGGCAAAGGCCGCGTCGACGTCGCGCAGCGCCCCCGCCGCGACCCCGTCGTCGATGAGGGCACGCACCCGCTGGACGGCGAAGTGGGTGTTGAGGCGGTAGACCTCATCAGCGGGGGGAAGGGCTGCGACGTCGGCATGGAACGACGCCGACGCGGGCTGCAGCTCCGCCGCGACCGCATCGAGATAGAGCGCGAGCCGGGCCACCGGATCGGCCTCGGTGGCCAACCGCGCCTCGATGTTGGCGGCGGCGGCCTTGAAGTAGGAGCGGACCACCGCGACGACGATCTGCTCCTTGCTCGACGCGACGAGATAGAGGGTGGTGCGCGAGCAGCGCAGCCGTTCGGCCAGGTCGGCCAGCGTGGCGTCCGCGAAGCCCTCGGTCAGGAAGAGGGCACGCAACTGCTCGAGCACCCGCTCCCGACTGGCCCGAGAGCGCGGGGACAGCACGTGTTCGGTCATGCCGCTCCATCCTCTCGTCTCGATCTGAGTACTCACGATGATACTGTAGCCCTTTGACCAGTACTCATCGAGGAGTTCTCATGCCTGCGTCGCGCGTCCTGCCCACCGAAGAGGCGGCCGACCTGATCCGGCTGGTGCGCGAGTTCGCGACCGAGGAGCTGGCCCCGCAGGCAGCGGAGGCGGAGGCCAGCGGTGCCTTCCCCCGTGAGGTCTTCCGCAAGCTCGGGGCTCTCGGCGTGCTCGGTCTGCCCTACGACGAGGCCGACGGTGGCGGCGGCCAGCCCTACGAGGTCTACATCCAGGTCCTCGAGGAGCTTGGGAGCGTCTGGGCCAGCGTCGGCGTCGGCACCAGCGTGCACGCCCTGTCCTGCTACGGCCTGGTCACGCGCGGGACGCCGGAGCAGCGCGAGCGGTGGCTTCCGGCGATGCTCGGAGGTGACCTGCTCGGTGGCTACTGCCTCAGCGAGCCGCATGCGGGGTCCGACCCGAGTGCCATGACGACCAAGGCGGTCCGCGACGGCGACGACTACCTCATCACCGGCACCAAGGCGTGGGTCACGCATGGCGGCGAGGCCGACTACTACAAGGTCATCGCGCGCACCTCCGACGACCCGGGCAACCGCAGCGCCGGCATCTCCTGCTTCCTCGTGCCGGGCGATGCCGAGGGCCTGACGGCAGACCCGCCGGAGCACAAGATGGGACTGATGGGCTCGACCACGGCGACGATGCGCTTCGACCACGTCCGGGTGTCGGCCGACCGGAGGCTCGGCGCTGAGGGCGACGGGCTCAAGATCGCCCTCGGCGGCCTGGACTCGGGTCGACTCGGGATCGCGGCCGTCGCGACCGGCCTGGCCCAGGGCGCCCTCGACCGGGCCGTGGAGTACGCGCAGGAGCGAGAGACGTTCGGGCGCAAGATCATCGACCACCAGGGTCTGGCCTTCGTCCTGGCCGACATGGAGGCCGCGATCCAGAGCGCCCGCGCGATCACCCTGCACGCCGCCCGGTTGCGCGACCAGGGCCTGCCCTTCACTCGGGAGGCCTCGATCGCCAAACTGGTGGCGACCGACAACGCCATGAAGGTCACCACCGATGCGGTCCAGGTCCTGGGCGGCTACGGCTACACCCGCGACTTCCCGGTCGAGCGCTACATGCGCGAGGCCAAGGTCATGCAGATCTTCGAGGGCACCAACCAGATCCAGCGCATGGTCATCAGCCGTTCCCTGACCAAGCCGTCTGGCACGATCACCACCACCCACCACGAGGAGACCCACTGATGCAGCTCGCCAACACCGCCGCCATCGTCACCGGCGGGGCATCCGGCCTCGGCGCCGCCACTGCCGCGGCGCTCGTCGCCCAGGGCGCCCACGTCTACGCCCTCGACCTGCCGGCCGGCATCGAC
>JBDTAU010000532.1:0-3847 GCA_039924465.1 Dermatophilaceae bacterium | reverse complement strand
AACTCGGGTTGCAGCACCGGGCGGCCCATCTTGGAGGGGTCGACACAGCCGGGGTCTGAGGCGAACCGAGGTCACTGCACAAGGGAGCCCGTGCGCCTCCGACACCGAAATCAGGTCGTCCGTGTCGTCGGTCACCCCGGCGGCGCCGGCGATGAACGGGTGCCCGGCCCCGCAAGAGCGCCCGAGATGGCCCCCTCATCATCGACGCGCGTGGCGACACTCGCGATGGCATGCTGAGGCCATGGCGTCCAAGTGGTCCATCGCTTCGCAGGACTCGCTGCTGTCCATCGGCAGCAGCGGCTCGGTCCTGTCGATCGGCTCGGTCGGCAGTGCCGGCGCGATCCTGTCGATCGGGTCGGCCGGCTCGATGTTGTCGATCGCCAGCGCCGGAAGCCTCGCGTCGGTGATGTCAGCCGGGTCGTTCGGGTCATTCATGGGGCGCGCCGGGGTGGGAGACGTCCTGGATCAGCGCGGGTCTCCCGTGCCGCGAGGCGACCTCATCGCGCAAGGCGCAGCGATAGGCGTGCTCGTGATCGTGGCCCTGCGTCGCCGCGGGCGTGCGGCTAGGACTCCTTGACGCGGACCATGCCCTCTTGTGCCGTGGTGGCGACGAGGCGACCACCTTGGAACATCTCGCCCAGTCCGAGGCCACGACCGCTCGTGGCTGATGGTGAGCTCTGCGTGTAGAGCACCCAGTCGTCGGCCCGGACCTCCCGGTGGAACCACATCGAGTGGTCGAGGCTCGCGACGCGCAGGCGTGGATCACCCCACGTCAACCCATGCCGCCTCAGGACCGGCTCGAGGAGTGAGTAGTCGCTGGCGTAGGCGAGAACCGCGGCATGCAACAGCGGGTCGTCTGGCAACGTGCCCACGGAACGCATCCAGACGTGCTGCTCCGCGACCTGATCCTCGGCCGGGGTGAGGTAGGTCGTTGGCTCGACCGGCCGGGACTCGATCGGGCGGGCCTCGGCGATGTGCTTGGCCGTCGGGTGATCGAGGGTGCCGAGCAGCTCGCCCAGCGACTGCAGCCCCTCCGGCCCCGGCACCTCGGGCGGTTCGAGTTGATGGTCCAAACCCCCGGCGTGCTCCTGGAACGAGCAGGTGAAGGACATGATCGGGGCGTTCTTCTGGATCGCATGAACGCGCCGCGTCGAGAACGAGCGGCCGTCGCGCATCTCCTCGACCGCGAAGCGGATCGGCAAGGTGTCGTCGCCGGGGCGCATGAAGTAGCCGTGCAGCGAGTGGATGTGGCGCGGTCCGTCACCGTCCTCGATGCCCTGGACCGTCAGCCCGGCCGCCATGACGCACTGGGCGAGCACCTGGCCGCCGAAAACTCGCCCATGCGGCATCTTCTGGCTTCGGCCTTCGAAGACCCGGGCCGAGGTGGCCCCGATCGAGGAGGCCGCGTCCTCGCCCTGGATCCCGGTCACGGACAGTTTCGCTGTGCCGAGCTCCGTCAGGGTCAGGACGTCGATGAGGTCCGAGAGGGCGTGGGCTCGCGCAGTGTCATCGGTCACGAGACGACCCTAGGGCACCGGAGGCTGGTGCACCCCGCGTGGCCACCGATCGAACATCACGCCTCCAGCGCGAGCGTGAGCGGCAGGACCGCTGGCGCTCCGGCCTCCCGCAGCACGGCGCTGGCGATCGTCAGCGTCCACCGGGAGTCGGCCGCGTCGTCGACGAGCAGCACCGGCCCCGGTATGCCGCCCAGCGCGTCCCGCAGCGACCCGCCGACCTCCACGCGGCCCCAGACGTTCGCGAGTCGGAAGGCGCTGTTGCCCCCGGGATCTCCGATGGGCCCCCCGTCGACCAGGTCGAGGGCGCCGAGGACCGGCAGCCGGCCGAGCTCCCCGATCCCGGCCGCGAGGGAGGCGACGAGGAGCGGCCGCCGCCGGGACGGCATGGCCACGATTGCCACGGGACGACTGGACCATCCCCACGAGGCGAGCACGTCGACCACCGCCCGGAGCACCTCGGGTGGGACCTCACGGTCCTCGCCGCGCAGCAACTCGCGCAGGCGCACCCCCCAGCCCAGATCGGTGAGCCGAGCCACGGCCCGCCCCTCGTCCATCGCCACCCCTGGTGCGATCTTGCCCTTGAGGGGGACCCCGAGCCGCTCCATGCCGGTCGGCCACTGGGCGCGGGGCGCGATCGTGACCCCGGGCTTGTCGAGCCGGCTCCGGGCCGAGTTGATCGCGGCCTCCGGGACCTCGGCCGGGAACCAGACCCCAGCACAGCGGTCGCAGCGCCCGCAGGCCTGGGCGGTGTCGTCATCGAGGCAGCGCTGGAGGAAGGACATCCGGCACTCGTCGGTGCGCTCGTAGTCGACCATGAGGTGCTGCTCACGCTCGCGGGCCTCGGTGACCCGCTGGTAGCGCTCGACGTCGTAGGTCCACGGCTCCCCGGTCGAGGTCCAGCCACCGGGCACGCGCTGCACCGCGCCGTCGACGTCGAGCACCTTGAGCAGCAACTCGAGCCGGGTGCGCCGCACGTCCACCATCGACTCGAGGGCCACCGTCGAGAGCGGCCGCCCCGCCCCGGCCAAGGCCCGCAGCACCGCGTCCGCGTGCTCCTGCTTGGGCATCGAGGCGGAGGCGAAGTAGCGCCAGATGTCCTTGTCCTCCGGGCCGGGCATGAGAAGCACGTCGGCGCGCTCCGTCGCTCGCCCGGCACGTCCGACCTGTTGGTAGTAGGCCACCGGCGACGACGGCGCCCCCAGGTGCAGCACGAAGCCCAGGTCGGGCTTGTCGAATCCCATGCCCAATGCGGACGTGGCGACCAGGGCCTTGATCGCGTTGTCCCGCAGTGCCTCCTCGAGTCTGATCCGCTCGGCTGGCTCGGTGCGACCGGTGTAGGCCGCCACGTCGTGGCCGGCCTCACGCAGGGCGGCGGCCACGTCCTCGGCGGCCGCGACGGTCAGCGCATAGACGATCCCCGACCCGGTCAGGTCGCGCAGGTGGGCGATCAGCCACGCGAGTCGCTGCTCCGGCGCAGCGAGCGGCAGCACCCCGAGCCGCAGCGAGGCCCGGGCCAGTGGCCCCCGCAGCGTCAGCACGTCACGGCCACCGGCGCCGAGTTGCTCGACGACGTCGGTGACCACGCGGGCGTTGGCGGTTGCGGTCGTGGCCAGGACCGGCGTGCGCTCCGGCAACGTCGTCAGCAGGTCGCGGATCCGCCGGTAGTCGGGCCGGAAGTCGTGTCCCCAGTCACTGATGCAGTGTGCCTCGTCGACCACGAGCAGCCCGCACGACTGCGCCAGGGTCGGCAGTTGCTCGTCGCGGAATCGCGGGTTGTTGAGCCGCTCCGGGCTGACGAGCAGCACGTCGACCTCCCCGCGGGCGAGGGCGCCGGACACGGCTCCCCACTCGTCGGCGTTGGTCGAGTTGAGCGTGACGGCGCGGATACCCGCGCGCTGCGCCGCGGCGATCTGGTCGCGCATCAGCGCGAGCAGGGGACTGACGATGACGGTGGGCCCGGCACCCTCGGCCCGGCGAAGGGCGGTCGCGACGAAGTACACGGCCGACTTCCCCCAGCCGGTGCGCTGCACGACGAGCACGCGGCGCCGAGCCTCGACGAGCGCCTCGATCGCTTCGTACTGGCCGTCGCGGAAGTCGACGTCGTCGCGCCCGACCAGCCGGCGCAGGGCGAGCGTGGCCTGCTGCCGGAGGTCGAGACCGGGTGGGGCAAGGGGTGTGCTCGGCATGGGACCAACCTACGGGGCGCCACTGACCGTGCACCCCGCCCCGGACCTGGTCTGTGGACGGGCGTGGACGGGGTGGGGGGATGTGGACGAGGGCTGCGATCATGGCTGCATGAGTGCCTCGGACTCCACGCCACTACCGACCTC
>JBDTAU010000531.1:0-8451 GCA_039924465.1 Dermatophilaceae bacterium | reverse complement strand
GCTGGGGACCGGCACCCCCGACCGGCCGGGACAGTGGTGGGGACCAGGCTGCGAACGCGAACCCGGATACGTCTCCCATCCCGAGCGGTGGGGGCGTCGGGGTCGGCGTCGGCGTCGGCGTTGGTGGCGGCGTCGGCGTTGGTGGCGGCGACGACGCCGGAGCACTGACCGTGACCGAGATGGTGGCTGCGTTGTTGCTGGTGTTGATCTCTGCCGGCAGGCCACCCACGTGCGGCTCGATCGTCAGGTTCGCCGTCCCCGGCTGGGATCCGGTGACGCGAAGCGTGAACGTCTGCGAGCCGCCGGCCGGGATCAGGTCAACGGAACAGACCTGCTGGTAGTAATAGTAGTAGTCGGTGCACGGTGGGTTCGACATCCCAGCGACAGCGAACGGGCTTGCGCTCTGATCAGATGGGAGGCTGAACTGGACATTGTGGGCGGCGGCGAGGCCACGGTTGGTCACCGTCAAGACGACCGCCACCGACGTCCCACTCGTGACGGAGAGACTCGGCGCAGCGAAGCTCGCCGTCAGGTCGGGGAAGGTCTGGAGGGTTCGGGCCACCACGACCCGGGTCCCGTCCGGGGACCATGATGGGTGTGCGTCCCACACGATCGTCTGGTCCGGGTCCACGGTGACCCGCCGCACTTGGTGCGAGTCCACGTCGGCGACCCAGAGCTTCGACCCCTCAACAGCGCAGGGCTCACTGCACACGTAGGTGCGGACGAAAGCGATACGAGTCCCGTCCGGGGACCACGCCGGCTGCGAATCGAAGACCAGCGGGGGTCGGTCCGGGTCCAGCGAGGCCGCAGCACCGCCGGAAGCACCGGACACGACGATCTCGCGGCCCTGCCCCCCGGGACCGATCCGGCTGTAGGCCAACCGGGTGCCGTCCGGGGAGTAGGCGGGCGTCGACTCGTCCAGCGGACCAATGACCCCACCCCCGATGGCCCCGGTTTCGTCGGCGACGATCCGTCGTCCACTCCCGTCCGCTGCCTGGACGTCCGAGACGGTGGCGGTGGGGGTGCGTTCGGTGTAGCTGACGCGCAGGCTGTAGCCATAGGGGTCATCGACCAGCCATGCGGGCTGCGACTCCGCCCGCCCTGGCACCGCCGCGATGTCCAAGACGTTGCTACCGCCACCGGAGGGCAGCGGCAGAGCGAGTTCGCTCGTGGGTTGGTCGCCGTTCTCAATCGAGTCGGCGTAGACGCTCACGGCCACGATGTCCCCGTAGGGGTCAGAGTCCCTCGCCGTGAAGGCGAGTCTGGCCTGAGAGCCATCGTCCATCCAGACCCCCTCCGAGCTCTGGGGTGGAGAACCCGCCCAGGGCGAATAGATTCCCTTGACCTCGGTGAGTATTGCCTCGGGGTTCACTCCCGAGTTGGCCGCCGAGTCGCTGAGCAGCAGGTGCACCGCACCGATAGAGCCATCCGCGCGGAACTGCGTCGTGGTGAAGGTGAGTACGGTGACAGCAGCGGTGCTCGGCGCACCCGGGAGGTGGACGTTCAGGTCGATCGAAGCCGGTTGCGTCTCTGCAGCCGGGTCGGTCGTCAGTCGGATGGCGGCCCGGCCGGGCCGGGGTGGCGTTCCCGAGCCGACGTACTGCGCCCAGATGTCCCCCAGCGGATCACGACCCGTGCTGCTGAACGCCAGCCACTCATTACTGAGCCACGTCGGCCACGTGTCCGCCCCCGAGGGAGCGCCCGGGAGGTCATAGATCGTGCTCGGGCAGGCGGCCCCATAGAAATCCAGGACCGCCAGTCGCAGCCGAAAGACCCCGGAAGCATTGGTGGCGTATGCGACTCGGGTTCCGTCCGGGGAGATGACCGGGTGCGACTCCACCGCAGTGTTGTCGCACGTGACCCGGACGGGAGTGGACGTCGCGGTCGCGCCTGCGGCGAGGACGTACACCTCGCCCAGCGGATCGTCACGGGTGCTGACAAAGGCTTGGTCTCCCGCTTGGTTGCTCGAGAGGTCACCCTCGTGAACCGGCGCCGGTGTGACCGGAGGAACCGAGGGATCGGCTGGATCAACTGAAGTGCCCTCTCCGTAGGCGACCGACTTCGTGGCGATCGCATCCCGGGCGGCGGTGAAGGCGATACGTGGACCGATGGCGTCCGGGACCGCGGTGCGTGCCGTGTCGACGAGGCGGGCAGCAGGCATCACGAGTGCCGGTGCACGGGACAGGACCGCAGCCCCTGAAGGAGGCACCGCGACACCAAGAGCCGCCACGAGCAGCACGACGAGGACACCGGCCACCCGGTAGCCCGCCTGCGCCCAGGGCCGGGACGCACCCATGGCCCCGCCTCCTTCCTGCCGGACCACCGACGTCTCCCCCACGCTCTGGCAATCGGAGCGCCGGCGCACCAGCCAGCGGACAGCCTTTGAGGCACCCCGATCCGTTCGATGGGGCAACTCCCCCACTGCTCAGATAAGCCCCTGCCTCAGGGCGTAAGCGACAGCATGCGAACGGTTGCGCAACTGCAACCGGGTCGTGATGTCGTGCAGCACGTTCTTGACGGTGCGCTCGGAGTAGGACAATTGCATGGCGATCTCACCGGTGCTGTAGCCGTCGGCGACGAGTTTGAGCACCTCGACCTCCCGGGTGGCCAGCCCGGTGAACTTCAGTCCACGCGGACTCAGCACCTGCCGCTGCAACTGGCCCACCTGATCGAGCAACCGACCCAGCAGATCCGGGGGCACGCTCCCGTCACCGTTAGCGGCGCGACAGATCACTTCGGTCAGCCGGTCCGCCGTGGCTTCACTGCGTCGCAGCAGCCCGACTACACCGATCTCAACAGCCGCGACCAGGTCGCCGTCATCGAGCCGACCGGCAACCAGGACGGTGCGGCTGGTCCCACGCCGTTGCACCTGGCGCAGGAGTTGCACGGCGTCGTCGTCCATCGCGTCGACGACGATGACCGCGACGCTCGCGAGATCGATCTCGTGCTCCCGCAGGATCTGGACCTCCGGGCGAGGCCGAAGCTCGGCAATGACTCCCGACGCCGAGATCGGATCGCGCGCGTGGACGCAGACAGTGACACGTTCCATGTTTCCCTCCGAGGGTGTGTCACCCGCACTCCGCGTGCGGGCAGTAGTGGCCGATAGCGGCAGCATGCCCGGGCATCCTCTCCGGGCACTCAACACTGGCTCAACGGGCAGACTTGGTGCCCGAGAGTGAGCCCTTGATGCCGTCTCCGGAGGGGCCGAGCACGGGAGACAGTGGAGCATGAGCACGGTTGCGAGACTCGAGGTGGAGAGCCTGACCATGGAGGCGGGAGGTCGGGCCACCCTTCCGCTTGAGGTCCGCAACACCGGCGATTTCGTCGAGGACTACTTCCTCGAGGTCATCGGGGTGCCGGCCCAGTGGACCTCCATCGCGGACCCCGAGTTCACCCTCTACCCGGGCACGTCGCAAACAACGATCCTCACTCTCAACCCGCCGCGGTCCTCAGCGGTCCCGGCCGGCGAAGTCCGGTTCGGTGTCAAGGTGACGCCGAACGATCATCCCGACGAGGCAGTCGTGCCCGAGGGCGTCGTCGAGGTCCTGCCGTTCCTCGACACGACGGCCGAGCTCGTGCCCCGCACCTCCCGGGGTCGCTTCAGTGGCAAGCACGAGGTCGCCATCGACAACCGGGGCAACGTTCCGGTGACCGTATTCGTCGCCATCACCGACCAGGGTGAGTTGCTCAAGATCGACGAGTCGGCCAAGGACGCACTCACGGTCGCCCCGGGTCAGGCACAGTTCGCCAAGGTCAAGGTCACGCCGTTCGAGAAGCTCTGGCGGGGTCCGAGCAAGACCATTCCCTTCACCGCGACCGTCAGTCCCCAGGACGGCCTTCCCGTCACTCTGGCTGGCAGCCACTTGCAGGAGCCAATCATCCCGCCATGGCTCGGGAAAGCGCTGCTCGCCCTGCTCGCCGCCCTCGCCGCCCTCGCCGCCATCTGGTTCGTGCTGCTCAAGCCGACCGTGGAGGCTGCGGCCCGGGAGGCTGCCCTGCAGGTGGCGCAGGCTCCCGCACTGAAGGCCCAGGCCCAGGCTGCCAAAGCCAGTGAGGCGGCCCAGTCCGCCCAAGCTGCGCAGACCGAGGCCGCTGCCGCCGCGAAGCAGGCAGGGACCACGAAGACGGCGATCGCGAAGCTCGTGAGCGGCCCGCTCCCACCCGCCGTGGTGACCGCTCCCTTCTCCAGTCGTCTGACGGTGACCGCCGCGGCCGGGCAGACCAAGTCAGCCTCCTTCACGGTGCCCAAGAGCCAGACCATCAACGTGACCGACTTCGTCCTCGAGAACCCGCAGGGGGACGAAGGGTTGCTCACGGTGTCCATCAACAACGCCTCCATCCTCGAGCAGGCACTGGAGAGCTTCCGCACCACGGATTACCACTTCATCTCGCCGTTCGTCGCGAACCCGAAGAGCAACATCACCCTCACCATCGTGTGCCGTTCGCCCGGGGCCCCTCCGGGGCTCACGCCGGTCCCGACGTCCTGCAACAACGCGCTGACCTTCGGCGGGCCGCAGTCAACGAAGACGCCAACCCCACCGAAGAAGCCCTAGCGTCGAGCACCTGTGCCGCGGTGCGTGGCGAGCTGGGCGGCATAGAGGCCCTTTTGCGTCACGCGCGTGTCGGCGCCACCCACCCGAGCTGGCCCCTGAGGTGCCAGAATTGGGGACTCACCCTGGCCAGCGTCGTGGTCGTCGCCGCCGTGGTGAGGTCTCTGCCGGCGCAGCGGGCGAGGTGCTGCGCGACATCGAGAACCCGGCGCTTCGCGACTTCTCGTGAGCGGCCTACTCCCCCCGCCCACCCGCACCCACCGGCACCCACCCGACCACGACAATCGGACCCGGGCGGGATCCCGTAGGCGAATCTGCACGCAGGACCACGACAATCGGACCCGGGCGGGATCCTGGTAGGCACCCGCTCCACCGGGCACCACGACAATCCCACCCGGGCGGGATCCTGTAGGCCACCCCGCACGCCCGACCGATCGGCCGGCCCGGTGTCAGGGGCGCAACCGGGCGAGAGCAGGCGCCGGGTCGGTGCCGGCGTCAGCGGCGAGCAACCGCACCAGGGAATCGACCTCTTCGAGGCAGGCGCTGCACGCCTCGACGTGGACCGTCATCTCGACCTGACGAGGTGCGGGCGTGTCGGTGACCATCGCCTCGGCAAATTCGTCCATGAGGTTGAAGCAGTCGTCACACGAGAGCCACGGCTCGGTCGGGAGGATGAGCGCATGCACCACCTCCGGTGAGAGCAGCGCGCGATCTCGGCTCATGGTTGGCCTCCGGTAGTGGGGATGGGTGGCAGGTGCCCGGACTCGGTCAGATGCATTCGTAGCCGAGTGCGAGCGACGTGCAAGGTCTTGTAGAGGGCACCACGGGTGGTGCCCAGGCGATCGGCGAGCACGTCGATGGGGACGAGGTCGATCAGGAGTGCAACAGCGATCCGGCGTTGATAACTCGTCAGCGCCTGGTCCATGGCTCGTCCCACGGCGGCCGCGAGGTCAGAAGCCTCGGCTCGGGCTTCGGGGCCGTCGAGCTGGCTGCCCCAGCGGATGTCGTCGTCGAGAGTCACCTCGACCATGGCCCAGTTCCGACGTCGGACCTCGTTCGCCGCCTGCAGGATGGCGAACTTGTAGGCCCACGTCGTGAAGCGGGAGCGACCCTCAAAGGTGTCCAATCTGGAGAGCAGGATGGTGAGGGCATCGTCGGCGGCGCCATTGGCCAATTCGGCCGTATCGCTGGCGCCGATGTCCTTCAGTGAAGCGCGCATTCGCCGGACCTGGTGGTGCGCGGCCTTGACCATGAGCAGGTGCAGGTCACGCAACGCGGCGTCCCGGCGGGGGCCGACAGAGGTGAGGTCGGCGACCCAGTCGCGCTCCACGGTGTCGGTCGTTGGGCGTTCGGCGGCAGCCAATTCAGCTGGGGCCGGCCCGGTCTGCACCCCCGGCTCCTCTTCGCCGACGAGGACCCCGCTGTGCGGAGTCGGCTGGCCCGGGCCGACGAGGGCCCCGCTGTGCGGAGCCGACTGGCCCGGGCCGACGCTGGTCACGACGCCTGTCCGACCGGGGAGAGGATCCGCACGGCCAGCTCCGGTGGGCACCCGCGGTCCACCAGGCTGAGCAGTGCGTGGATGTCGATCGAGTGGTCCGCGGCGATCCGGTCAGCGAGATCTTCGTCGAACCCGGCATCAAGCAGCCGACAGCGGCGCCACGTCGTGACGTCCACTGGTGGGCCTGCGGATCGGCAGTCCCGGTGCTCGTAGACGAAGTGTGTGCTCATACACAGTTGGTGTCGCGGGAGGGGCCTGATCTTACCCAGATCGACGCATCGGATGAGTCGGTAAGGAAGTCGAGGCCCAGGACACCAACTCATCGTCACCCACTCCTTCCGGAACGAACCACTACCAGTCTCGAAGGGGCCGGGACGCTCGTCAACCCTCCTGTTGATCAAACCCTCTGGAAGGACCTGCCATGGCTCATGCCCACGCCCAACCAAAGCGGCTCACGTCGGTCTTCGCCCTCATCCCGATCGTGATGATGAGCGTCTTTCTGACCTGGACGCTGCCCCGCTCCAATGCCGATGCCGCCGTGCTGACGACGATGTCCCACGGTCACCAAGCCGATCTCAGCAAGCCGGCACAGCAGACCTTCCACGACCAGATGCGCAAGCTCTGGGAGGATCACGCCACGTGGACGCGGCTTGCCATCGTCACCTTCGCCGATGGTTCACCCAGCTTCTCAGCGACCGCGGACCGGCTGCTCCGCAACCAGGTTGACATCGGCAACGCGATCAAGCCGTACTTCGGCGCGGCTGCCGGCACGCAGTTGACCGCGCTGCTGCATGACCACATCACGATCGCCGTCGAGATCCTGCAGGCCGCCAAGGCCGGGGACACGGCCGCCTTCACCGAGGCCAACACCCGGTGGTACGCCAACGGCAACGACATCGCCGACTTCCTCAGCAAGGCCAACCCGAGGTACTGGCCGTCGTCGATGACCCGCCCGGACATGAAGACGCACCTCGACCAGACCCTCGCAGAGGCAGCCCACGAGTTGGGTGGCGACTACGTGGCGAGTGTTGCTGACTACGACGAGGTACATGCGCACCTTCTCGTCATGGGGGATATGTTGAGTGATGGAATCGTCGCCAAGTTCCCGTCACGGTTTCACTGATCGGAGCGTGATATGAGCATCGCGTTCGTCTTCTCCGGTGGAGGTAGCCTCGGCGCCGTCCAGGTGGGCATGCTGCAGGCCTTGCACGAGCACGGCATCACCGCCGACCTGCTCGTCGGAACGTCGGCAGGTGCGCTCAATGCGGCCTACCTCGCCCGGCACGGTCAGACGCGAGCCGTTCTGGATGACCTGGCCCAGAAGTGGACCGACCTACGTCGGGGCGACATCTTCCCCATGTCGCCCCGGCGGGCGATCCTCGCGCTAGCCGGCGAGAAGCCATCGCTGTTCTCGGCCCGGGGGCTGCGCGCGCTGCTGCAGTCCGAACTCGGGAACCTGACCCTCGAGGAGCTGGGCACCCGACTCCTGGTGGTCACGACCGATCTGCAGTCGGGTCGGACGGCGCTGTTGTCCACCGGCGATGCGGTCAGCGCCGTCGTCGCGAGCGCGGCGATCCCGGGGATCCTGCCTCCGATCAAGCGCGAAGGCTCGGTGCTGGTGGACGGCGGGCTCGCCGACCACGGCTACGTCCTACGGACCGTCGCAACTCAGGTCGACGAGGTCTTCCTGTTGCCGGGCGGCTCTGCCTGCGCCTTGGCCGCGCCACCCGGCTCGGCCCTCGGCGTCGCCTCGCACGCCCTGACCTTGCTGATCCAACAAGGCCTGGGCACCGCCGTGACCCTGTACACGGGCCCAGCGATCCTGCACGTGATGCCACCGCTGTGCCCGCTCGGGGTGTCACCATCGGACTTCGGCCAAGCGGCCACCCTCATCGCACGGGCTCGTGACACGACGAAATCCTGGCTCGACAACCCTCCACCGGAGCGGGGTCCGGCCCAGGCGAAGTTCCTCTCGCTGCACTCGCACCCGCGGCAGCTACCGCACCCCGCGCCCTCCGTCCGACCACGACCCCCGCACCCGGGCGAGACCCCGTAAGCACGACCCCGGAAAAGTCCGCCCCAGCCTGGTCACGGGCTGAGGCTGTCCCCGGCTTCGTCGAGGAACGCGCGGGTCAGATCGGCCAACTCGCGCGGCGCTTCGGTGTTGAGCAACGACCCGACACCGGGAATGGTCTCGAGTCGCGCACCGGGGACAGCGACGGCCACCTGCCGGGCGGCCGGGATGCCCATGCGGTCCTTGCCACCGACCACGACGAGCGTCGGCGCGCTCACGGCCGCCAGCGACTCGGTGGCGTCAAAGGTCTTGAGGGCGTCGAAGACGGCGAGCATCCGCGGACGGGACACCCCGGCATCGACGAGCTTGGTCTCGGGGATGAGGCGCAG
>JBDTAU010000530.1:0-3384 GCA_039924465.1 Dermatophilaceae bacterium | reverse complement strand
CGGGTCTGGGCGTGGTGCTGCCGGGAGATCCTCGCGTGGTGCAGCTCGCCGGATCGTCGGCCGCGGGTCGCGAGCCACCGTTCGCAGCGTCCCGAGCCGTGGTGTCACGAGCCGGGACGTCACGACGTCGTTGGTGCTGCTCGCGTTGGCCTATCGATCGGGCCTGCCGACCACCTCAGTGCTGACTTCCGTGGCTGATGGGGCTTCTGCGGCAGCGGCCAGCGATCTGCGTCAGGTCGCGGCGGCCCTGCAGTGGGGCGCCGCCGAGAGTGAGGCGTGGGCCTCCGTCGATGTGGCGTGGCAGCCTGCCGCGCGCGCTCTGCAGGTGGCGCATGCAGCCGGCCTCCCGCCGGGGGCGCTCCTGCTCAGGGCCTCGGACGACCTGCAACAGGCCGAGATCGAGCGACTGGAGGTGGCCGCGGCACGGGCTGGGGTCCGACTGGTCCTGCCGCTCGGGTTGGTGCTGCTGCCGGCCTTCTGCCTGACGGCAGTCGTCCCGCTGATCGTGGCACTCGGACAGGAGCTGCTCTCCGGGCAATGAGGTGTCCCGAGGGAACGCCTCTCGGGATCGAAGTGAGAAAAGGAGATTCGCATGACTCAACGAATAGGGGCCCTACGTCGGGCCGTCGATCGACGACGGGGGGAGGCCGGGATGACGACGGCTGAATATGCAGTGGGCATCATGGCTGCGTGCACCTTTGCTCTGGTGCTGCTCGGCGTCGTCAAGTCCGGTGCGGTCCAGAGTGCCCTGAGCGGCCTCGTCCAGAGCGCCCTCGGGCTCGCTGGCTGATGCTCCATCGGCCGCTGACCGGGGCCACCCGGGAGCGCGGGATGGTGACGGCCGAACTCGCCGTCGCCATCCCGGCGGTCGCCCTGGTGCTGGTCATCTGCCTCGGAGGGTTGATGGCCGCCCTCGACCAGATCCGGTGCGTCGACGCGGTGCACGCTGCAGGCCGGGCGGCTGCGAGGGGCGATTCACTGAGCGCGATCAGAAGCCTTGCGGTGCAGGGTGGCCCGACCGGAGCCACCGTGACCATTGATCGCGACAGCGATCAGGCGAGGGTGACCGTGTCGGCGAGGGTGGGTGGTTGGGGCGGATTCGTCCCGTCCTGGAGGGTGTCCGCCTCGGCGGTGACGCCGCTCGAGAGAGGCGTGAGCCAATCGTGAGGGCGTCACGCTCCTCCGCCCGGGACGAGGGATCCGCATCGGTCCTCGTCGTGGGCGTGGTCGCTGCCATCGTCACCATCACGGTTGGGTTGTTGGCCGTGGCAGCCGCGGTGCTCGCCAGTCACCGGGCCCGCTTGGCAGCGGATCTGGCGGCCTTGGCGGGCGCCACCCGGCTGGAGTCCGGATCGCCGTCGGACGCGTGCGCGGTCGCCGCCGGTGTGGCCGAGCGGAATCACGGCCGCCTCGTCACCTGCCGTCCGATTGGGCCGGTCCTCGACCTGACTGTCGCCGTGCCGGCCTGGCCCTGGCCAGCCGAGGCGGTAGGCCGCTCGCGAGCCGGCCCGATCACTGGGTCGATCACTGCGTCGACCACCGCATCGATCACTGCGTCGACCACCGCGTCGACCTCAGCACAGACCTCGCGGCGAGCCGGACCCGACGCGTTCGCGCATCAGGCCCGGCTCGCTGCCGATCAGTCGCGGTCACCCGCGTCCGTTCACTTCTGCGGCAGGTACCACCCCGAGCCGGTGGTGGTCGCGTAACCAGCTGCGGTCGCCGATGCGCTGGCGGTCTCCGGGTTGCTGAAGGTGTAGACGACGTTGTTGAAAGTGCTGTTGTCCGTGACGTTGAACGAGACGACGATCGGGTCGTAGGCCACTCCCGGCGTGACGGGTGCCGTCGAGCGGAAGGTCCAGGTCGTCACCATTGAGGGGTCCGAAATGGTGGGATCCCCAACGAGCTCCCAGGCGGTGTTGCCCAAGGACCCGTACTGTCCGGTGGGAACCCAGGAGAAGAATCGGTCCTGAGGAGTCATCGTCATGGTGACGGTGACCACTGCGGAGTCCTGAGCACCCGCACCGGTCAGGGAGACGGGGACCGTGGCGGTCAACACTTCGTTACCGGCTGCCTGAGTGATCGGGACGGTCCTCCTGAAGTCGTAGGTAGTGGCGTGGGCGAACGGACCGATCCACTTGTGCCACCCCGGCACGGGCGGCGTCAAGCCTCGAGCAACGGTCCCGAACGGCGAAGCCTCGAACGAGACCGGACCGACATTGGCAGCGGTCAGGTGCCGCAGCGTGTTCGAGAGTGCGACGCACTGTCCCTGGTTCGTGAACAGTGTGCCGAAGCTCTCCCAGTTGCTGTCCTTGCAGTCGGTCATGGTCACCGAGGTCGTCTCCAGCCGGAAGAAGCCAACCGAGCCACTGTCGGTGCCGTTCCAGATGGCCTTGTTCACGAACTCCAGGGAGTGCGAGCCCGGGCCAACGTAGAAGACGCCATGGCCGAACGTCGGGTCGGCCATCGAGCGGTCGGCACGAGCGATGTCCGACAAGTAGAACCGGGTCGGACACGTGCGAAGCTCTGGCGCGATCTCAGCGGTGTCACCGATGTGCACGCCGTTGTCGAAGACGGAGAACACGTCGCCGTGGCAGTAGGAGTCGGTGACCGTCACCTTCGTCAGCTTGGTGCTCTCGAAGAGGAAGGGCCCGGTGGTTGAGGCGCCACCGACCCCACCTGCGGTCGTGAACTCCTGCCATCCGGCATCGAGGGTGACGTCCGTCGTCGCGCTCGCCGTCGTTGCGGAGGCGAACACGATGAGGAGGAGGGCGGCGAGCATGGCTAACAGCCGGGTCACCGCGTGAAGCGGGTGAGCTCGGGTCGGGCGCATGGAACGGTCCTTTCGGGATCGGTGAGTAGACGTGCGAGGGGAAATGGGCGATGAGCCGTCGCTGGCTACGGAGACCCGTCTCGGGTCAGTGGGTCTCGGCGGTGCCGTGGCCCCTGACTGAGGCGGCGCATCTGTCCTGAGAGTCAGCAGCAGCCCTGAGAGTCAGCAGCAGCCGTCCTACGTCGGAGCGCGGCGAGTCCGCGGCGACGGCTCGGCGGCCGTCGGAGAAACTTCCATGCCCTCTTAGTGTCGCCCTCCCCGAATGTCTTACCGGACTGGCTTGCTCACCCGCGAAGTTGGCGCCACCATCCCTGTCGAGCCTCAGCAGGCGCGGGCGTGCCGGAGCGTCAGGTCGAGCAGGGCGATCGCCCCGGTTTTGTCGAGCGGCTCGTTGCCGTTGCCGCACTTGGGGGACTGAACGCACGACGGGCACCCGTGCTGGCACTCGCAGTCCGCGATGGCGTCGCGAGTCGCACCGAGCCACTCGAGGGACCGGCGGTAGCCACGCTCAGCAAAGCCGGCCCCGCCGGGGTGGCCGTCATAGATGAGGA
>JBDTAU010000529.1:0-3745 GCA_039924465.1 Dermatophilaceae bacterium | reverse complement strand
TGTATTACCGCGTCGCCGGTAACGCGGTAATACATCGAATCGGGGGTGAATTCGGCGAACTGGAGCGTGGTCAGCCCAGATCAGTCCGCATCAGTGTCGCTTGACAGCGTGATGGGACCAGCTCGATCAGGCCGAGTGGCTGCAGGTCTCACACGTGCAGTCCTGGCACTCGCACGTGGCGCACTCACAGACGTCGGGGCAGTTGTCGCAGACGCAGGGGACGTCGGGGATGATCTCGACCGGCGGGATCGGCGGCATGGCGCTCATGTGAGGCTCCTTGGTGGGTGCTGGCTACTGGCCTGCTTCCCATACCCACTCGCACCCCATCCCATGCCCACCAGCAGCACACGCATTCGCTCCCGGGGGCAGGCGTTCACTCCACGGAATCGTCCGAGTCGATGTATGACCGCGTCACCGGCGACTCGGTAATACATCGAATCGGGGGGGGTGGACCCGGGGAGTGGCCTATCGGTCGAGACCGAGGTAGTGCTCGAGCCCCACGGTCAGGCCGGGGTGGTCGGCCACCCGACGCACGCCCTCGAGGACACCGGGCATGAACGACACCCGGTCGAAGGAGTCGTGCCGGATCGTCAGCATCTCCCCCACGTTGCCCAGCAGCACCTCCTGGTGCGCCACGAGCCCCCGCAGCCGGACGGAGTGCACGGGTATGCCGCTCACCTTGCTCCCCCGCGCCCCGTCCGGGTCGTGCATGGTGGCGTCCGGGACGTCACCGAGCCCGGCCTCGGCGCGGGCGGCGGCAATGAGCGCAGCGGTCCGGGCGGCTGTCCCCGAAGGTGCGTCGATTTTGTCCGGGTGGTGCAACTCGATGACCTCGACCGACTCATAGAAGCGGGCGGCCGCAGCGGCGAAGGACATCATCAGGATGGCCCCGATGGCGAAGTTCGGCGCGATGAGGACACCGACCGGGGAGCCCGTGCGCGACGGTGGCGCGTCGGCGAGCTGCCCACGAAGGGTCTCCAGCTTGGCTTCGTCCCAACCGGTCGTTCCGACGACGACATGGATTCCGCGCTCGATGCAGTGGGCGACGTTGCCGGCAGACGCGTCCGGGATCGAGAACTCGACGACGACCTGCGCCCCGGCGAGGTCCCCGAGATCGTCCTCGGCGTCGAACTGTCCGGATAGGTGAAGTCCGGCTGCCGCCTCGATCGCTCGGCACACCTCGGCGCCCATCCGACCGGCCGCACCGATGACCGCCACCCTGATCTCGCCCGTCTCGCTCGTGTCGTGGGCCTCGCTGGCGTCGCTGCGGTGGCCCGTCTCGCTGGTCTCGCTGCTCCCGGTCGTCTCGCTCACGGCGCCAGCGTAGTCAGGACGCAGGTCAAGGGTGCAGACGATCTCGGTCTCCGGCTTCTCGCCGGGCCGGGCCGGTGCGTCCACCCAGAGTCCCGCGATGAAGCCGTTCTTCTCCAGCGCCCGGATCGAGCGGCGGTTGCGGTGATTCGGTTGGGCGACGACGTGGGTGGCGTCCGGGTGGCGCACGAGCACGACGTCGCGGATGAAGTCGCCGATCAGGGCGGTGCCGATCCCTCGCCCGATCAGGTCGTCCTCGCCCACGACGAAGTCGATCCCGATAGCCCTCCGCGGGACCTCGTGGCCCGGGGCTATGGGAGGCGCGTCAACGGCATACAGCTGGGCGTAGCCGATCGGCCGGTCCCCGAGCACCGCGACGAACATGCGCACGGGGCTGGTCCCGTCGATCCGTTCGTCGTAGCGCTCCCTCGCCTCATCGAGGGTGAGGGGGCTGCGGAACCACGGTCTGGCGGCCTCGGAGCGTTGCCACCGAATGACGTGGGGCAGGTCCGCTCGGGTCAGGTCACGGAAACTGATCATGCTCACCCGGCCCACGCTACCGAGGCGGAACTGACGCGGTACCCGACGTGCCCTCCTCGTCCGCGGCCGTTCCCACCGGGCGTTCAGGCAAGCACTGCACCATGGCGCCATGCCGCCCTTCGAGCCGAGCGCGCTGCTGACCGCGTGGACGCCGGCCCCGTTCGGGATGCTCCTCGTGGCCGTCGTCGGTGGTTGGTACGCCTGGAACGTCGCGGTAGCCAGGCGAGGCGGGCTGCGCTGGCCGTGGTGGCGAGTGGGCCTGTACGCATGCTTCGGCGTGGGGACCCTGGCCTACGCAGTCATCGGACCACTGCAGGTCTATCGCGCCCACCTCTTCTGGATCGGCGCCCTCCAGGTCGGCGTGCTGGCGTCGCTGACCCCGGTCGGGCTGGCTCTCGGCGACCCCATCGGCCTGCTGCGGCAGCGGCCCGGGACACGTCGGCCCTGGATCGTCCGGGTCCTCGAAGGGCCGGCGGCCCGGGTGCTGATGTTCCCGGCGCTGAGTTCGCTGCTCGCGGTCGGCACGATCCTGGCGGTGTTCTTCACCCCGCTGTTCGCCGCGTCGATCCGCTCGGCACGGGTCGCGGACCTGCTCGACGTCGCGCTCGTGCTCACCGGGCTGCTCTTCGTGCTGCCGCTCATGGTCGAGGAGTTGCTGCCGGCCTGGGCGACCCCGGCCATCCGCACTGGCCTGGCTTTCCTCGATGGGCTGCTCGATGCCATCCCGGGGATCCTGGTCATGACCGCGTCCACCCTGCTCGCACCGGGCTTCCCCGGGTTCGTCGGCCGGGTCGGGTCCCCGAGCGCCCTGCTCGACCAGCAGCTCGGGGGCGGGGCGCTGCTCGCGGTGGCGGAGTCGATCGGGCTGCCGGTCATCGGGGTGGTGATGCTCCAGTGGATGCGCAGCGATGCGGTGCAAGCCCGGGAGATCGATGCCCGCCTCGACGCCGAACTCGCCGCCCGCCCCGTGGCCCCACCTGGCTCACCCGTGGATCCGTCCGGGGACTCGCTCGTGGTGTTGCCTGTCGCCGCGACCGAGACCTCACCCGAGACAACGGGCTCGGGCCTGTGGTGGGAGAACGACCCTCGCCTGTCCGGCCGGATCCGGCACACTCCCGACTGACCTGGGACGTGAGCATCACTGCGCCGTGGACAGTTCGAGAGCCTGACGACTCGGTGTCCACGGACCGACAAACCCGGGGACTCCCCCATCAGCCCATCACGAGGACGCCAGCCGAGGCGGAGTTTGTCGGTCCGTCGCCCCGCTGGTCCGGGCGCGAGCCGAGCGGGTCGGGCCGGGGGCCAGACGAAAACCCGTCAGACGACAGACGAAAGTCGTCAGACAACAGGCGGCCCGCCACCCCCGAGAGGGTGACGGGCCGCACTGGCGGTGTGAGGATCAGGCGTCGGCAGTGGCCGGCGCCGCCTCGTCGGACTTCTCGTCATCGGCGAGGACCGCCCCGAGCGAGAGCTTGCCGCGCGGGTCGATCTCCTTGAGCTCGACCTGGATCTTCTGGCCGATCTTGAGGACGTCGTCGACGTTGTCGATCCGCTTGCCACCGACGAGCTTGCGCACCTCGGAGATGTGCAGCAGGCCGTCCTTGCCGGGCAGCAACGACACGAACGCACCGAACGTGGTCGTCTTGACCACGGTGCCGAGGAAGCGCTCGCCGATCTCGGGCATCTGCGGGTTCGCGATGGCGTTGACCGCCGCACGAGCCGCCTCAGCGGACGGGCCGTCGACCGCGCCGATGTAGACGGTGCCGTCGTCCTCGATCGAGATGTCGGCGCCCGTGTCGTCCTGGATCTGGTTGATCATCTTGCCCTTCGGGCCGATGACCTCACCGATCTTGTCTACGGGGACCTTGACCGTGATGATCCGCGGCGCGTACTC
>JBDTAU010000528.1:0-3388 GCA_039924465.1 Dermatophilaceae bacterium | reverse complement strand
CGTTCTTCTGCACCTGCTCCTCGAACTCGAGGACCCGTCCGACGACGAGCGGGCCGGTGAGGTCGCCCCCGTGCAGGTCCTCCTCCTCGAGGCCGACCGACACGAGGGACGCGGCGACGTCGGCGCCGGTCGCACCCTCGGCGAGGTCGGTGTACTCGGCGAGCCAGGTCAGTGGTGCGCGCATGTCAGACCTCCATCCCGAACTGCTGCGAGAAGCGGAGATCGCCCTCGACCATCTCGTGCATGCCCTGCACGCCGTGGCGCAACATCAGCGCCCGCTCGATCCCGAGCCCGAAGGCGAACCCGGAGTAGACCTCGGGGTCGATGCCGCAGGACCGGAGCACCTTGTGGTTGACCATCCCGGACCCGCCCAGCTCGATCCAGCCGGAGCCACCACAGACCCGGCACTGGCCCCCGGTCTCGGCGGACCCGCTTCCGTGGCAGGCGAAGCACCCGAAGTCGGTCTCCATCGAGGGTTCGGTGAAGGGGAAGTAGGAGCAGCGCACCCGGGTGCGGGTCCCGGCGCCGAACATGATCTGCACGAACGCGTCGATCGCGCCGCGCAGGTGGGCCATCGTCAGTCCCTGGTCGATGGCCAGGCACTCGACCTGGTGGAAGACCGGCGTGTGCGTCGCATCGAGGTCGTCGGTCCGGAAGACCTTGCCAGGGGCGACGACGTAGATCGGCGGCTCCTGCTCGAGCATGGTCCGGATCTGGACCGGCGACGTGTGGGTGCGCAGCACGAGGCCCGAGTCGACCGGGTCGAGGAAGAAGGTGTCCTGCATCTGCCGCGCCGGGTGGTCCGGCCCGAGGTTGAGGGCGTCGAAGTTGAGCCACTCCGCCTCGAGCTCAGGGCCTTCGGCGACCTCCCAGCCCATCCCGACGAAGGCATCGACGAGGCGCTGCGCGACGAGCTCGATGGGGTGCCGTGCCCCGTGGGCCCGGCGGGTGGCCGGGACCGTCACGTCGACGCGCTCCTCGACGAGGATCCGGGCGTCCCGCTCCGCCTCGAGCTCGCCCTGGCGCGCGGTGATGGCGGCGCCGACCCGTCCCTTGGCCTGGCCGACCCGCTTGCCGGCCTCGGCCTTGGCACTCGGCGGCAGGGCACCGATCTCCCGGTTGGCCAGGGACAGCGGGCTCTTCTCCCCCTGGTGGAGGATCCGCACGGCCTTGAGCTCATCGAGGGTGCTCGCTGCAGCGATGGCCGTGATGGCCTCGCCCAGCGCCGCGTCGATGGTGGCCGGGTCGAGGGCGGAGACCTCGACGGGGTCGTAGTTGGTGTTGGGTCCGGACATGCGCGGGTGCTGCTCTCGATCGGGGCCAGGGGTGCGGCTCGGCCCCTGATCGCATCGGACCGGGCCGGGATCCAGTGGCCAGTCTAGGGGCGGGGTCGCGCGCCGTCCTCCGGCCCATCAGGCACGCCCGCACCGTCGGGCACCGGCGACCCGTTGCTCACCATCGCGCCGGGCAGCGCCGAGCGCAACCGGACGGTGAACCGGGCACCTCCCGACTCCGCCGCACCCACCTCGATGTGGCCACCATGGGCCTGCACCAGTCCTCGCGCGACGTAGAGCCCGAGTCCCGTCGTGACATTGTCCCGGCCGTGCCAGAATCGGCCGAAGACCACGGGCCAATCCTCCTCCGGGATCCCGTCACCCTCGTCTTCGACGTGCACCACCACGCCGTCGGGGTCCTCCGGGTCGCGGTCGAGGGTCATCGTGACGACCCCGGCGCCGTGCCGCACGCTGTTGTCGATGAGGTTGAAGAACACCTGGTCGAGCCGGTCCCGGTCAGCCCACAGTTCTGGGATGCCTTCGTCACTGGCCCGCGCGCCGAGTCGGAGCCGGATGTCGCCGGGGAGCAGGCCGAGGTCGTGGCGCAGCAGGTGCTTCGACAGCAGCGCCTCGAGGTCGACCGGTCCCAGCCGCAGGTTCAAACGGTCCGAGTCGAGCCGGGAGATGTCGAGCAGTTCGGTGATCAATCGGGTCAGCCGCTTGGCATCGGCCTCGATCGTCTCGATCATGAGCCGCTTCTGCTCGTCGGTGAAGCGATCCCACCGGCGCAGCAGGCTGCTCGTGAAGCCCTGCACCGACGTGAGCGGGGCGCGTAGCTCGTGCGCGACCGTGGTCAGCACGTTGGCCTGGTCCCGCTCGGCGGCGAGCCTGGTCTCGGCATCGCGCAATCCCAGCATCACGCGCCGGATCTCGCCCCGTGGCCCCAGCCGGACGTAGCGAGCCGTCACCAGCACCTCGCGCCCGTCCTCGGCGACCAGCAGCCGCTCACGATGCCCTGTCTGGTCGGCGTCGACCAGCCACGGGTCGGCACCGGGCCACCAGTCCCGACCGTAGGTGTCCCGGAGCGGCAACGCGGTCGTGAGCTCCAGGCCCAGCATCGACGCCGGGTCCCGGTCCAGGATGCGGGCTGCCTCGGCGTTGACGAAGCGAATGAGGCGGTCCTCGCTGACCACGACGAGCCCGTCAGGCAGCAACTCGCCCAGAGTCATGACCGACTTGAGCACGGCCGCGTCGTCGGGGAGCGCCTCTGGGAAGCCCATGCGAGTGAGGATACCGACCTCGGTCGCGGCTGACCCATGCGGCTACGCCCCACGTGTCAGCGGTGCCGGACCCTGGCCGACTCGTAGAGGCACAGGGTGGCCGCCATCGCGAGGTTGAGCGACTCGGCCAGGCCGTGGATCGGCACGCGCACGACCGCATCGCAGCCCTCCCGGACCGCCGGGTCCAGACCCCACGCCTCGTTGCCCATCACCCACGCGTGCGAGCGCGCCAGGTCGACGTCCGGCAGCATCGTGGTGCCGACGCCGTCGGCTGCCAGCAGCGCGATCCCCTGGGCGCGCAACGCCGCCAGGATCTCGTCGACGGGGACGCCGGTCACGATCGGCAGGTGGAACAGTGAGCCCGCCGTGGAGCGGACCACCTTAGGGTTGTAGAGGTCCACGCTCGCGGAGCTGACAATCACCAGGTCGGCGCCCGCGGCATCCGCCCCCCGGATCACCGTGCCCGCGTTGCCGGGGTCGCGGACGTGGGTCAGGACGCAGACGATCGCCTGGTCCGGCAGGCTCCGGAGGGCAGTGTCGAGATCCAGCGCCAGCACCCGGCACACGGCAGCAATCCCTTGGGGGGACTCCGTGTCGCAGAGCGCGGCGAGGACCTCTTCGGTGACCTCGTGGACGTGGGTCCCCGCCGCATCGGCCAGGGCCATGACGTCCGTATGCCGCTGGGCTGCCGACTCGGTGACGTAGAGGTCACGCACGTGGTCGGGCCGGTGAGCGAGCGCCTCACGGACCGACTGCGGGCCCTCGGCGACGAACAGCCCCGTCCTGGAACGCGCTGAACGCCGGGACAGCGCCCGTACCGACTTGACCCGATCA
>JBDTAU010000527.1:0-3468 GCA_039924465.1 Dermatophilaceae bacterium | reverse complement strand
GATCCACGTCGTCTCGCCATCATCGACGAGGTGCAACGAGTGCTCGACGTGGCCCTTGGGCGTCAGGATCAGGACGTCGCGCGACTCACGCGGAGCGAGCCCGGTCAGGTGCTGGGTCGTCAGGGAGTGCAGCCACGACAGCCGGTCCGGACCGGTCACGGTCACCACGCCGCGGTTGGACAGGTCGACGACTCCGAGGCCCTCCTCGAGGACGCGCTGCTCACGCATCGGGTCGCCGTAGTGGGTCGCCACCGACGCCTCGAGCCCGACGCCGGCAACCGCTCCCGGGGCGTCGAGCAGCGGGCTGCGCGGAGTCGCGCCGACCAGAGGCACATCCTCAGCAGGCACCGACGGGTTGGCCTGATCACTCACCGCAGAATCACTCATGTCCGTGCAACGGTCGCGCTGGTCGAAGCCATTCCATGAACCCGTGCCATCTCGTCACGCAACTCTCTTGAGGGTGGCTGACACGTGGCTCTGCAGCTCCTGGCCCACCGCCGCCATGTCCATGACCCACATCAGCTGCGACTCGACCAGGCCATACATCCGCGTCGCGGCGTTGTACTCCTTGGCCCCGGGTGAGCGCAGCACGCTGTCGGTCTTGAGCTGGATCTTGGCCGGCTCCATCGTCCCGTAGTAGAGCTCCAGGATGCCGGTCGGGTGCGCGAGCAGCAGCTCCACCTCGCCGCCTTCGAGCGGGCGCCAGAAGCCGGACTCGACGGCGGCCGGACGCACCTTGGCGCCGTTCTCGGAGTCGAGGATCCAGGCCCGGCTCTCCCACTTGAGGAAACCGCGCCCGTCGTGGGTCACCTCGATCTCCTGGCCGAAGTGCTCGGACGTGATGGTCGGGTAGCCGACGACGCCCGCCCCCTCCCAACTGCCAATCAGCCACGCGAGTGGACGGAGCGGTTCGGGGATGTCCTGGTCGAGGTTGAACATGCCGTGATCGTAGCCTGAGCCCATGGACACCCCCTCACGCTCGCTCGTCGTCAAGGTCACCTGCGGAGTCGAAGCCCCGGAGCGCCTCTCCCAGGCGTTCAGCGTCGCTGCCATCGCCGTCGCGAGCGGGGTCGAGGTCTCGCTGTGGCTGACCGGGGAGTCATCGTGGCTGGCGGTCCCCGGGCGAGCCGAGGAGTTCGAGCTGCCGTATGCCGCCGAGCTCGCTTCCCTGCGCGACGCCGTGCTCGCCGGTGGCCGGGTCACCGTGTGCGGGCAGTGCGCGGCCCGGCGCGACCTGACCGAGGGCGATCTCGTCGCCGGGGCCCAGATCCGGGGCTCGGCCGCCTTCGTCGAGGAGGTCATCGCTCCGCGAGCTCAGGCTCTCATCTACTGAGCCCGAGGCCACTGTGCCGGATGAGGCCAGCGGGTCAGGCGAGCAGGTCGAAGAGGTAGGCGATGGCGCCGACCACGAGGACTGACCCCACCCCGGCCGCCAACTGGCCCCGGGGCCCGAGCATGGCCGGCTCCAACGCGAGCACTCGACGGAACGAGAACGAGAGTGTCCCTGCCGCCGCCGCGATCCCGATCGCCTGGGCCAGGCTGACCCCGTCCACGTGGGACCGGATCAGCAGCGCCGACACGATCGCGACGGCGAGGACGACCAGGCCGAGGAAGGGACGCAGCCAGGCCACCGGCAGCAGCAGGTCCCCGATCAGCGAGGCCAGCACCGCCGCCAGGGTCACGATGACGATGCCGTGCGTCTCCACCCGGTGGCCGAGCACCGCGAGCAGCGCCCCCGATGCGACGACCGA
The DNA here is from genome assembly GCA_039924465.1 of Dermatophilaceae bacterium. Taxonomy (GTDB): domain Bacteria; phylum Actinomycetota; class Actinomycetes; order Actinomycetales; family Dermatophilaceae; genus JAKDLQ01. The sequence continues at coordinate 1,717 of JBDTAU010000527.1, read as the reverse complement.
GAGGCCGGCACAGGCGGCGAGGAGGCTGAGGACCAGCCCCTCCCGGCCGTCCGGGCGCAGCACCTGTTGGAGGAAGGCCAGCACGATCCCGAGCGCGACCCCTCCGGCGCCCCACACCAGGTCCTGGCTCAGCGCAGCCGCGACGATCCCGGCACCGGACACCGCGAGCACGACAGCCGCAGCCTCCGGGGTGCGGGAGCCGCCGAGCGCGGGCCAGGTGGCGGCGAAGACCAGCATGAGCACGGCCACCGCGGTGAACCCGGCGGCGAACGAGGCCGGGACCGTGAGGAGCAGCGCGACCGCGACGACCGCGACACTTCCCACGACGAGTGGCCGGACCCCGCCATCGGTCACTGGCGACAGTGGCAGGCGCAGGGATCCTTGACCCCGCGCCGCGGAAGCGTCATCGATGGGCGGCGTCACGGTCGTCATTGTGCATCACCCACCGGCAAAGGGGGGCAACACCTCGACGGTGACACCCTCGATGAGCGGCGTGTCCCTCTCGGCCTTGCGCCCATCAAGCAGGAACGTGGCCACGGCAGCAACCCGGCCCAAGTCAGGATGAGCGGCCACCGCGGACTCGAGGACGTCGCCCACGCTGGTCCCGGAGTGCTGCTCGGCATCGACGCCGGCTGCAGCCCGCGCTCCCGCCCAGTACCGCACCGTGACGGTCACCACCTGCGCCATTCGGCCCTCATCTCCTCGTTTCGCGTGCACATCCGGCTCCCCCGTTCATCCGGTTCATCTGGTTCATCCGGCGAGCCATTCCCACCCGGATGGACGACCCCACTGTCTCACCCCGCACCAACGTCAGGGCGCAGGGTCACCAGTCCCGTATTCTGCTGGGAATGGCTCGCCTGCTGCTGCTCACCAACGCGCTCGCCCCGAGCGCCGAGGTACTGCCCGCGCTCGGCTTCCTGTCCCACCCGGTCCGGATCCTGCCCGCCGAGGCCACGGCCCTGGTCGACGCCCCGGACTGCGATGTCGTCCTCGTCGATGCCCGTCGAGAGCTCGCGAGCGCGCGCTCACTTTGCCGGATCCTGCGCACGACCGGGATCACCGCCCCGCTGCTGGCCGTCCTCACCGAGGGCGGCCTCGCTGCTGTCACGGCCGAGTGGGGCCTCGACGACGTGCTGCTCGACACGGCGGGGCCGGCTGAGGTGGATGCGCGGCTGCGGCTGGCCCTGACCCGCGACCAGGGCGACGAGCCCGAGCTCGACACCCCGATCCGGTCCGGCGACCTGCTGATCGACGAAGCGAGCTACTCGGCGCGGCTGCGCGGCCGACTGCTCGACCTGACCTACAAGGAGTTCGAGCTCATCAAGTACCTGGCGCAGCACCCGGGCCGGGTCTTCACCCGGGCCCAGCTGCTCCAGGAGGTCTGGGGCTACGACTACTTCGGGGGCACCCGTACCGTGGACGTCCACGTGCGCCGGCTCCGGGCCAAGCTCGGCCCCGACCACGAGGCCCTCATCGGCACCGTCCGCAACGTCGGCTATCGCCTCGTCCCCGAGCACGGCACGCTCGACGAGCCCGCCCCGAGCCGCTGACCCTTCCTCGCCACGGACACAGTCCAATGGTCCAGTCCCGTTGCGGGACTGGACCATTGGCGAACTGGCCGTTCAGTGCCAGGCTCGGTCGATCACGGCACCAGCGTGATGCGGTCAGGCACGAGTGGCGTGTAGGGCGAGTTGGCCGTCAGGTAGGCGGCGAACCC
>JBDTAU010000526.1:0-3426 GCA_039924465.1 Dermatophilaceae bacterium | reverse complement strand
GCCATCAGGCCGACGTTGGACACCGAGCCCATCGTCGACGGGTCGTAGGCACCGTGGGCGCGGCAGTCGTCGAGCACGACCTGGTAGATGCCGGAATAGCTGCTGTCGGGCAGGACTGCGAGGGTGTCGGCCTCGTTGCCGGCGGCGTCCCACATGTGGCCGGAGGTGCGGATCATCGCCGGCATCGACGCGTCGACGATGATGTCGCTCGGGACGTGCAGGTTGGTGATGCCCTTGTCGGAGTTGACCATGGCGACGGCCGGGCCGTCGGTGAAGCCCTGCGCGACGGCGGCCTCGATGGCCTCGCGCTGGTCGGACGGGAGTGCCTCGAGTGCCTTGAGGACGGCACCCAGCCCGTCGTTGGCGGAGGCGCCGACGGAAGCCAGCTCGGCGGCATACGTCTCGAAGACGCTCGGGAAGAAGGCGCGCACGACGTGGCCGAAGATGATCGGGTCGGAGACCTTCATCATCGTGGCCTTGAGGTGCACGGAGAAGAGGACGTCGTCGGCCTTGGCGCGGGCGATCTGCTCGGTGAGGAACTCGCGCAGGGTGGCGACGCGCATGACGGTCGCGTCGACGATCTCACCGGCCAGGACCGGGAGCGACTCTTTGAGGGCGGTCGTCGTGCCATCGGCGGCGACGTGCTCGATCCGCAGCGTGTCGTCCTGCGCGAGGATGACCGACTTCTCGTTGTGGCGGAAGTCGTCGGTGCTCATCGTCGCGACGTTGGTCTTGGAGTCAGCGCTCCAGGCGCCCATCGAGTGCGGGTGCTTGCGGGCGTAGTTCTTGACGGAGGCGGGCGCGCGACGGTCCGAGTTGCCCTCGCGGAGAACGGGGTTCACCGCTGAGCCCTTGATCTTGTCGTACGCGGCGCGGGCAGCCACCTCGTCCTCGGTCTGCGGGGCGTCCGGGAAGTCCGGCAGCGCGTAGCCATCGGCCTGCAACTCGGCGATGGCCGCCTTGAGCTGGGGCAGCGACGCGGAGACGTTGGGCAGCTTGATGATGTTGGCCTCAGGCTGCTTCGCCAGGGCTCCGAGCTCCGCCAGCGCGTCGTCGACCCGCTGCTCCGGCTTGAGCGCGTCGGGGAAGCTGGCGAGGATCCGGCCCGCGAGCGAGATGTCGCGCGTCTCGACCTCGACGCCGGCCTGCCGTGCGTACGCCGAGACGATCGGCAGCAGGGACGCCGTGGCGAGGGCGGGGGCCTCGTCCGTGTGGGTGTAAATGATCTTCGAGTCAGACACCGGGGCTCCATTCGAGTTTCCGAGAGAAATCTTGATATCAAGATATCGGATCGGGGCGACTGGTGGGCACGCCCTGTCCGCTTCGCCACATCCTGCCGCGCCGGCTGGCCGGGCGAAAGGGCGGGACGTATGCCGCTCAGCCGGCTCGCGGGCCCGGGCGCGCGCTGTGGATCGGCCGCCGCCGCACTTCTAAGGTGGACCGGGTGAGCACCGCAACGACCATCGACCCGCAGACCTCCCGCCACCTGTCCCAGCTGCTCGGGGTGGCCCAGCGGGACCGGCGCCTGCCCTCGGTCGTCGCCGGTATCGTGCGCGGTGGCAGCCTGGTCTGGTCGGAGGCCATCGGGACCATCGACGGGCGCTCCGGAGGGACCCGGGCCGACGCTGACACGCAGTATCGGATGGGCTCGATCACCAAGACCTTCGTCGCCGTGGCGGTCATGCAGTTGCGGGACGCCGGGCGGCTCGACCTCTCGGACCGCTTCGAGGATCACGTGCCGGGGTCTCGCATCGGCGGCGCCACGATCGCGCAACTGCTGTCGCACGGCGCCGGCGTCCAGGCGGAGACGAACGGTCCGTGGTGGGAGCGGACCCCCGGTGGCTCGTGGGAGGAGCTGGTGGGATCGCCTGTCCAGCAACGGTTCCGGGCTGGGCGCCGCTTCCACTACAGCAACGTCGGCTTCGGCGCCCTCGGTGAGCTCGTGAGCCGGGCCCACGGGGTCAACTGGTCCGAGGTGGTCGCGCGGGACCTGCTCGCCCCGCTCGGGATGACGCGGACGACGACTCGACCGGAGGGCAAGGCGGCCCTCGGGCTGGCTGTCCATCCGTTTGCCGACGTGCTGCTGCCCGAGCCGGAGCACGATGGTGGAGCCATGGCCCCCGCCGGCCAACTCTGGACGACGGCGTCGGACCTCGCCCACTGGGCGGGCTTCGCCGGGGGAGACGTCGGGGACCTGCTCGCAGCGGACACCTTGGCCGAGATGTTTGAGCCACACACCGTCGTCGACGAGCCGGGTCACGCGTGGACCGGGGCCCACGGCCTCGGCTGGCAGGTCTGGAACGCCGACGGGGTGCGTTTCGTCGGCCACGGGGGGTCGATGCCGGGCTTCCTCGCAGGGTTGCGCGTCAATCCGGAGACCGGCGACGGAGTGGTGACCTTCACGAACTCCACCGCAGGGCCGCTGCGCACCCTCGGGGAGGAGTTGCTCGCTGCCTTCGTCGAGCGGGAGCCCGCGGCCCCCGAGGCCTGGCACGCGGCTGGCGAGGTGGCAGCCCTCGACATCCTGGGCACCTGGCACTGGGGTCCGGCGGTCACCGTGGCAAGGATGGTCGGCGAGCACCTCGTCCTCGGCGAGCCGGGGGAGGGCCGGGGTGCCCGGTTCGCGGCTGCGGCTGCGGGTGGGGCTGGCGCGTCTGGCGCGGCTGGTGGCGACGCTGCCGGCGTCGATGCTGGCCTGGATGCGTGGGTCGGGCTCGACGGCTACTACACCGGGGAGCCTTTGCGGGTGGTCCGGCGCGCAGACGGCACCGTGTCGCACCTCGACCTAGCGTCCTTCCGCTTCACTCGCACCCCCTACGACCCGGAGGCCGACGTCCCCGGCGGCGTCGATGAGTCCGGCTGGCAGTGAGGGTGACTCCCGACCTGTCCGCGCTCACCTGGCCGCGTGACACGGCGCGCCTGCCCGAGCTGCTCGCGATCGGCTTCGGGGAGCTCGGCCTGCGGCGCATGACTGCAGCGGCCTATGTCGACAACACGGGCTCCAACCGGGTGCTGGCCAAGGTCGGCCTGAGGCTCGAGGGGACCCACCGCGAGAAGTCCCTCGGCCAGGACGGGGCGTGGCCCGATGACACCGTCTGGGCCTGTTGCGCAGCGCGTGGTCAAACGGCTCCGGTCCGTCTCCGGAGTGAACGGATCACTCGGCTGGGGCTGACGGGCTTGCTTCGTGGCGGCCGGGGGCCACGGCCCGAGGCCACCAGAATCGGTCGCCGAGGACGATCGCGATCGCCGGAACCAGCAGGGTGCGCACGACGAGCGTGTCGAGCAGGACACCGATGCCGATGATGACGCCGATCTGGGCCAGGACGACGAGGGGCAGGACGCCGAGGACGGCGAACACGGCCGCGAGCAGGATGCCCGCGCTCGTGATGACCCCTCCGGTCGCTGCCAGCCCACGCAACATCCCGG
>JBDTAU010000525.1:0-2958 GCA_039924465.1 Dermatophilaceae bacterium | reverse complement strand
CCACCACGACAACTCCTGTCGCTCGACGGGGCCGGGGACCGGCTCCGGGCGGTGGTGGGCATCGGAGACGTCGACACGGCCGACCACGTCGCGACCTTCGTCGGCGGCTTCACCACGACGCCCCGCGGTGCCCTGGGGCGCTATGACACCCAACTGGCCCAGGTCCGCGACCGGACGGGCCAGATCGCCCGGGCGTCCGGGATGGCGCACGCGACGACGGCGCAGGTGGTCTGGCTCGGCTATGACGCCCCGCAGCAGCACGAGGTGCTCGACCCGTGGGGGCGCAGCGTCCTGTCCGAGCAGACCGCCAAGCAGGCGGCGCCCGCCCTGGCCCGCTTCATCAATGGCATCGACGCCGCACGCGAGCTCCCGCCGCACCAGGTGATCGATGCGCACTCCTACGGCAGCGTCGTCGCGGGGCACCTGCTGACCCACAACACCGGCGTCGACGACGTCGTGCTGCTCGGCTCGCCCGGGGTCGGGGGAGCCTTCACGTCGTTGGCGGGCGCGGGACTCAAGCCCGGGGCGCTCAACGTCCTGGCGGCCGACTGGGACGCCGTGGCCCACTCCGGGTGGTTCACCGGCGATCCGACCGAGGTGCCCGGCGCACTGGTCCTGTCCTCCGGATGGTCCCTGGTACCGGACCTGCCGCTCGGAACCGGGGCCGCCTCGACCGGGCACAGCGACTACTTCACGACTGGCTCGACCAGTGTCGAGAACCTGGCTGCCGTCACGCTCGGACGGCGGGACCTGCTCATCCTCGACGGTGAACGCCGCAAGGGTGGCCGGCCCTGACCCGGTGTCGATCGCGTTTGTGCAGGTCAGCGGCACGCCACGCCGAGGGTCAATCCAGGTGTTGCGGTGTGGGTCACATCGATCTATGGTTACCCCTACATCTAGTAGTTACACACCTGTAAGTCATCCACATGTAGTCCCCAGGGTGGAGTGGGTTACCCACAGTTCATCCACACCCTGTCCCCAGTTTTATCCCCAATCGCGCTGCTGACTGAGCCTGACCACCAGGCGAGCTCAGCGGCATACGACATCGCTGAGAAGGAAGGTGACCGCAGATGCACTGTCCGTTCTGTCGGTACACCGACTCACGCGTCATCGACTCGCGGACCACCGACGACGGCACCTGCATCCGCCGCCGCCGTCAGTGCCCGGAGTGCAACCGGCGCTTCACGACCCTGGAGACCTCAAGTCTCAGCGTCGTCAAGCGCTCGGGGGCCTCCGAGCCGTTCAGCCGGGCCAAGGTGCTCTCCGGCGTCCGCAAGGCGTGCCAGGGGCGGCCGGTCTCCGAGGATGACCTGGCCCTGCTCGCCCAGAAGGTCGAAGAGGCCATCCGGGCGCAGGGCAACGCCGAGATCGAGGCCCACGAGGTCGGCATGGCCGTCCTCGAGCCGCTTCGCGAACTCGACGAGGTCGCCTTCCTCCGGTTCGCGTCCGTCTACCAGGCGTGGGGCAGCCTGGAGGACTTCGAGGGAGCCATCGCGCTCCTGCGGGCTGAGCGGGACGTCGCGGGGATCGACCCCCACGCCGAGCCCGGCCGGCCACCCGGCGAGCGGGTCTGACCCGCCACCAGCGCCGTGGGGCGCGCGGACGCGGGGGCTCGAGGTAGCAGAAGGGCACTGTCAGACCCCGGCGAAATACTGATGTTTGACGACGAGTTTCACCTATAGACAGCGGAAAATCACCACACGGGCACCATTCGGTCAGGGAGGCCGCAGCATGACGGAAATCGGTAATCGCAGCTCACGCTCGAAGGCAGGCGCCAAGAAGGGCGTCACCATCGAACGCATCTACACCACGCCTGGCGTGCACCCCTACGACGAGGTGAAGTGGGAGAAGCGCGACGTCGTCCAGCAGAACTGGAAGACCGGCGAGACGATCTTTGAGCAGCGCGGTGTCGAGTTCCCCGATTTCTGGTCGGTCAACGCGAGCACGATCGTCACGACCAAGTACTTCCGCGGCGCGCTCGGCACCGACAAGCGCGAGACGGGCCTCAAGCAGCTCATCGACCGCGTCGTGCTGACCTATGCGGCGGCCGGCAAGCAAAACGGCTACTTCAGCTCCGACGAGGACGCTGAGATCTTCGAGCACGAGCTCACCTACGCGCTGCTGCACCAGGTCTTCTCGTTCAACTCGCCGGTGTGGTTCAACGTCGGCACCTCCTCCCCGCAGCAGGTCTCCGCCTGCTTCATCCTCTCCGTTGACGACTCGATGGACTCGATCCTCAACTGGTACAAGGAGGAGGGCTTCATCTTCAAGGGTGGATCCGGTGCCGGCCTCAACCTGTCGCGGATCCGCTCGTCCAAGGAGCTGTTGTCCTCCGGCGGGACCGCCTCGGGCCCGGTCTCCTTCATGCGTGGCGCCGATGCGTCCGCCGGGACGATCAAATCCGGTGGGGCGACGCGTCGGGCGGCCAAGATGGTCGTCCTGGACGTCGACCACCCTGACATCGTCGAGTTCGTCGAGACCAAGGCGCGCGAGGAAGACAAAATCCGCGCCCTGCGTGACGCCGGCTTCGACATGGATCTCGGCGGCAAGGACATCGTCTCGGTCCAGTACCAGAACGCCAACAACTCGGTCCGGGTCAACGACGAGTTCATGAAGGCGGTCGAGGACGGCACCACGTTCGGCCTCAAGTCTCGCGGCGACGGCTCGGTCATCGAGACCATCGAGGCCCGCGAGCTCTGGGGCAAGATGGCCAAGGCCGCATGGGAGTGCGCCGACCCGGCATCCAGTACGACGACACGATCAACGCGTGGCACACCAACCCGGAGACGGGCCGGATCACCGCGTCCAACCCGTGCTCCGAGTACATGTCCCTCGACAACTCCTCGTGCAACCTCGCCTCGCTCAACCTGCTGAAGTTCCTGCGGGACGATGACACGTTCGACGCGGAGACCTTCCAGAAGGTCACCGAGCTGGTCATCACCGCCATGGACATCTCGA
>JBDTAU010000524.1:0-3751 GCA_039924465.1 Dermatophilaceae bacterium | reverse complement strand
CATGGGGGGCTCCTAGGTGAGTGAACTCAAAGTTCCAGCCTCCTCCCGACGGGGTGAAGCGTGGACTGCGTGGCGTGGCGAGCCCGGTCTGGGCTTGGCAGTAGCGTGACGTGGATATGAGTCTACGGGGCAGCGCCACCGATCGGTGGCTAGCCGGTGTGATTTCGGGCAACCCCACGACTTGTGAAAGAATCACACGTCCGAGTCGGCCGTCCGGTCGGCACGGGATCAACAGGAATGAGCCGACGATGAGCAAGCGCGCTCGCAAGCGCCGCTCCCGCAAGGGCAACGCCGCCAACCACGGCCGCAAGCCCAACGCCTGAGCCGCTGCAGACAGCATCGAAGGGTCCGTTCCCGCCTGGCGGGGTCGGACCCTTCGTCGCTACCCGAGGCCCGCTACCAGCGCCTCGAGCGAGGCCTGCTGGTTCGATGCGACGAGCACGCGCACGACCTACTCGAACTGGATCACCGTCATGGAGATCCGCGTCATGATCGTGGTGCGCAGGGCGTCCGGCGCGTGCTCCGACCCACAGGAGCGCTTGATCAGGGCCTTGAGGGTGATGTCGAGGTCATATTGCTGCAGGCACCGACTGCACTCCTCGAGGTGGGCCTGGATCCGGGCGCAGTCCTCCGGGCCCAGTTCGCCGTCGAGGAACTCGTAGACACGCAGCAGTGACTCGGTGCAGTCGGTGGGCCCCAGGCGTCCCGGCCCGGCAGTGCCTGCGACTTCCTCGGCGCTCATCACTTCGCCCCTTTCGTGCCCGCAGCGACAAAGCCGCGCTCCGCCGCGTAGCCGGCGAGTAGTTCACGCAACTGCCGACGCCCGCGGTGCAGTCTGCTCATGACCGTCCCGATCGGCGTGTCCATGATCTGCGCGATCTCCTTGTAGGAGTAGCCCTCGACGTCGGCGAAGTAGACCGCCAGGCGGAAGTCCTCGGGGATCTGCTGCAAGGCGCTCTTCACATCGGAGTCCGGGAGGTGGTCCAAGGCCTCTGCTTCGGCGGAACGCAGCCCCGAGGAGGTGTGCGACTCAGCCCGGGCGAGTTGGTAGTCCTCGACCTGTGCCGAGTCGGCCTCGAGCGGCTGACGTTGCTTCTTGCGGTAGGTGTTGATGTAGGTGTTGGTGAGAATCCGGTACATCCACGCCTTGAGGTTGGTCCCGGGCCGGTACTGGTGGAAAGCCGCGTAGGCCTTCGCGTAGGTCTCCTGGACCAGGTCCTCCGCGTCGGTCGGGTTGCGCGTGGTGCGCAGCGCGGCGCTGTAGAGCTGGTCCAGCAACGGCATCGCCTCCCGCTCGAAACGGGCCCTGCGCTCGGTGGTCGTCTCGGTGTCCAGGTCAACGACCTGGGAGGCTCCGGTCGTCTCGTCCTCGATGACTGGCCCCACGGCGTCTGGCACCTCTGCCAGATGCAGCGGTGCGGTCGGATCGGTCTGCTTGTCCTTGCTCATCGCACTCCAGCCTAGTCCCGCGACGGACAGGGGTGTCGCGGCCTGCTGGGCAGCCTTGGAAGCACACATGACCATGCCTGCTCCAACACGGGTCAGCGGAGCAACATTCCCGCGATTCGGGATTGGGCCTCGGTCACGGCGCTGGTCAGGGCCACCCGGGATCTCGCGGGGAACGTGTGCGTTCCGGGCACGGGCAGGAGGTCGACCCCATTCGCGAGGTGGGCGGTGAACTCGGCCGGTGTGCCGAACGGATCACGCTCACCCTGGATGACCACGGTCGGCACGGGAGCCAGTGCCAACTCGTCGGCCCGGAGTCGGTCGGGCCGGCCCGGTGGGTGCAACGGGAAGCTGAGCAGCAGCCCGGCCTCCGCGGCCAGCACCGACGCGGTGCGACACGCGGCGCGGGCACCGGCACTCCGTCCGCCGACGACGAGTGGCCGCGGCAGGGCTGCGCGTCCCGTCAGCAACGCCTCGACGATCGGGATCCACGCGGCATCCAAGGTCTTCGGGGGACCCGCGATCTTGCGGCCCGCCACGAGCCACGGCTGCTCCACGAGGACGAAGGCCCACCCCGACGCGGTGAACACCTCGCGGGCCACGAACAGGTCGAGGGCACCGAGTCCTCCCCCGGCCCCGTGCGAGAGGATCACCGTCCCGCGGGCCCCGGGTGGGCGGCATACGTGCGCTCGTCCCGGCCCCCCGGGGGTCTCGATGGTGCGGATGGACTCCTTCACCCGCCGATCACCTCGCCGGTCATCGGGTCGATCACCCCGATCAGCGCCGACTCGGGAACGGGATCCAGCAGGTGGGGGCCGTTGTTGCGGGTCGCGCCGACAGCCGTGCCGACCGGGTGGGCGGCAAAACGTCCCACCTCCGCGAAGTCGAGGACCTGCTGCACGTGGCCGGGGTCGGTCTCACGTGGGTCCAGCCAGCCCTCCCACTGCTCGGGTTCGAGCACCAGGGGTTGCCGGTCGTGGATCCGGTCCATGCCGGGGTCGGCCGCTGTCGTGATGATGGTGAAGGTCGTCAGCCACGCCTCGGGGTCCTCCTCCGGAATCTCACGGTCGCGCCAGAACTCGTAGAGCCCCGCGAACGCGACCGGCCCACCGTCTGCGCGGTGGATGAAGAAGGGCTGCTTGCGCGGCTTTCCCCTCGCGTCGGTCGCCGTCGGCGAGGCCTGCCACTCATACCAACCCTGCGCCGGGACGATGCAGCGTCGCGCCGTCGCCGCCTTGGCAAAAGCCCCCTTGTCGAGCAGGGACTCGGCGCGAGCATTGGTCATCCGCAGGCCCAGCTTGATGTCCTTGGCCCATCCCGGCACCAGACCCCACGTCAGCAACCGCAACTGCCGCACCGGGTCGGCGTCGTCCGCCGCGCCACGAGGGCGGCGGGTCAGCACGACCGGGGCCGCCTTGGACGGCGCCATGTTCCAGTCGGGAGTCCCGGCCGGGGGGTCCTGAGGGGACTTGAGGATGCTGCGGGTCGGCTCGTCGGTGTGATCCTGCTCGACGTCGAAGGCCTCGATCAGTTCATCCGGACGGGCGCTGGCGGCATACCTCCCACACATGGGCCCAGCGTACGCAACTGCCCGTATGCCGCTCACCCGCTGACCCCGCCGCCGCCTCGCGGCGGGGCTGCGATCCAGCGATAGTTTGACGTGCTGACGGTGGTGGGGCGCCGCAGGTCGGGGTATGTCGATACCGTAGGACTTCACCGATCACGTGGCCACGTTCCACAGTCTGCCCCTCGGGGCGCCGTGGCCAGAGGGAGGAACCATGATCATCCGTCGCCTTGCCCGACCACTACTCGCTTCGGTCTTCGTCGTCACGGGGGTTGAGGCCCTGCGTCACCCAGGGGCCCGGACCAAGCAGGCAGCGCAGTTGCTGGATCAGGTGCCGACCCCGCGGGCCCTGCCTGACGACCCGGACCTGCTCGTCCGGGCCAATGGCGCGGTCTTGCTCGGTGGTGGCATCCTGCTCGCGACGGGCAAGTTCCCGCGACTGGCCTCGACCCTGCTCGCGGCCTCGTTGGTGCCCACGACCGCGATCGAGCACGCGTTCTGGGAGGAGCCCGACCCGGAGCGTCGCTCCACCCAGATGACCATGTTCCGCAAGAACGTCGGACTGTTGGGCGGTCTGCTCCTCGCGGCCGTGGACACCGAGGGCAAGCCGGGGTTGGTCTGGAGAGCCCAGAACGCCACCAAGGTGACCCGGCGCCAAGCCAAGCACGCCAAGCGGACCGCGAGCCGGGAGGCCCGCCTGCTCGCCCACCGAGCCCAGGACGTCGTGAGCTGACCTTGAGT
>JBDTAU010000523.1:0-3936 GCA_039924465.1 Dermatophilaceae bacterium | reverse complement strand
TCGTAGGTGTACCAAGCCCCCGCCTTGCGCACGAAGCCATGCTCGACGCCCATGTCGATCAAGCCGCCCTCGCGCGAGATCCCGTAGCCATAGAGGATGTCGAACTCCGCCTGCTTGAACGGCGGGGCCACCTTGTTCTTGACCACCTTGACGCGGGTCCGGTTGCCGACCGGCTCGGTCCCGTCCTTCAGCGTCTCGATGCGGCGCACGTCAAGGCGCACCGACGCATAGAACTTCAGCGCCTTGCCACCGGTGGTCGTCTCGGGCGAACCGAACATGACCCCGATCTTCTCCCGGAGCTGGTTGATGAAGATCGCCGTCGTCCCCGTGTTGTTGATGGCACCGGTCAACTTGCGCAGGGCCTGCGACATGAGCCGGGCCTGGAGGCCGACGTGGCTGTCACCCATCTCACCCTCGATCTCGGCCCGGGGCACGAGCGCGGCCACGGAGTCGATGACGAGGATGTCGATGGCACCGGAACGGATCAGCATGTCCGCGATCTCGAGAGCCTGCTCCCCGGTATCCGGCTGCGAGACCAGCAAAGCATCCGTGTCGACCCCGAGCCGCTTGGCGTACTCCGGGTCGAGGGCGTGCTCGGCGTCGATGAACGCCGCGATGCCACCAGCCTTCTGCGCGTTGGCCACGGCATGCAGCGCCACCGTGGTCTTACCGGAGGACTCCGGACCATAGATCTCGACGACGCGGCCTCTCGGGAGGCCCCCGATGCCGAGCGCGATGTCCAGTGCGATCGATCCGGTCGGGATGACCTCGATCGGGGCTCGGACCTCGTCACCGAGACGCATCACCGCGCCCTTGCCAAAACTCTTTTCGATCTGACCCATCACCGAGGCCAGAGCCTTGCCCTTGTCCGGAACCGTTGCCATTCGAGGCCACCTTGTCTGCCGTCTGCGTTGTGGTCGTCTACCTTCGACCCGCGGCGATCGTGTGTCGATCGCTGTCGGGTCAGACATTAGGCGCCGCCACCGACATCGGGTTGCTCCACGAGACGGCCTGTGGATGATGCGTCGATGGTGGCGGGCCTGTGGATCACAGTACCGAACAGATGTTCGAGGCGGCGTCGACACGCCGCGGGTGGCGCAACCGGCTCCGACCGGAGGGTCAGCGACTCCGACCGGAGGGCTCAGCGGCTCAACAGGGCCTGCTGGAACGTGTGGAGCACCTCGTCGGAGAAGAGCCAGAAGCGCACCTCCCTGACGTCGGGATGATCCCGGAGCGCCGCCTCCACCGAGTCGACGGCGATCCGCGCCGCCTGCGCCACCGGATACCCGTAGACCCCGCAGGAAATGGCCGGGAAGGCCACGACCGCACAATCATGCGCGGCGGCTACCTCGATGCTGCGCCGGTAGCAGGAGGCGAGCAGCGCGGCCTCCCCCGCATCACCACCGCGCCAGATCGGCCCTACCGTGTGGATGACGTGAGCCACCGGGAGCCGACCGGCCCCGGTGATCTTGGCGTCCCCGGTCAGGCAACCCCCCAGCTCACGGCACTCGGCGAGGAGCGCCGGTCCGGCGGCCCGGTGGATCGCACCGTCCACCCCGCTGCCGCCCAGCAGTGATCGATTGGCCGCGTTGACGATGGCATCCGCGTCAGCATCCGTCGTGATGTCACCTCGGCGCACGGTGATCCGCCCTGAGCCAGAACCTGAATCCAAACCCGAGCCCGGAAAAACGCCCTGCGCCATGCCCAATCCTCAGCCGGCCCCGCCGGCCGCGCCCCGCGCGATCCGGGTGTCGCGCCCGAGGCGTCGCGCCTCGGGGATGTCCATGTCCACACAGATCGCCTCCCACACCTGGCGGGGCGGCACCCCGTCGGCGAGCGCCACCAACGCGGTGCGGTCCTTCAGCGCGCCCAGCACGTGGTCACGGGCGAGGGAACCGGAGTAGACGGCCCCGAACTCGTCCTCCATCAACTTCCAGAAGTGGCTTATCCGCACGCGTCCGAGTCTGCCACCGATCCAGCCGGAACCAATCCGGACCCCCGCAGCGTCTGCATGACCAGACAGGTAAAGTCAGGCCCGGCCTGCGGGCACGAGCAGGCCGAGAACACGACACAGGGGGATTCATGACTGACACCAACGACACACCGGGCGCCGACATACCGGATGCGGGCTCCACCCCGGATGCGGGCTCCACCCAGCACATCCCCAACCAGGACACCCAGGCACTGCCCACCTCTGGTGGCTACAGCTACCCGGACCAGGCTCCCTCCAGCCCCGTTGGCCCGCCGCCGCCGGTCCCCGCCGCTGCCGCCACCGCTGGCGTGCCACTGTCCGACGACCCGGCCAGGGGCAAGCCGAAGCGGACCGGCCTGCTCATCGGCGGCCTCGCCGCCGCGGTCGTCCTCGGTGGGGGCGGAGTGTTCGCCGCGAGCCTCCTGAGCGGCGGTGGCGCCCAGCCCTCCGACGTCCTGCCCGGTGACTCCTACGGGTATTTCCAGCTCGACATCGACCCGAGCGCCGGGCAGAAGATCGCTGCGGTCCGCTTCCTGAGCAAGCTGCCCGACGTCAAGGACAACTTCAGCGGCGAGGACATGCGCAAGAGGGTCTGGGACAGCATCGCCAAGGACGACGACTGCCTCGGCAAACTGTCCTACGACTCCGACATCGCGCCCTGGCTGGGCGACCGCGTCGGCATGTCGATCCGTCCCGGCGGCACCTCGGACAAGCCGAACCTGGCAGTCGCCCTCCAGGTCAAGGACGACACGAAGGCCCAGAGCACCCTGACCACCCTCTTTGCCTGCGGCTCGAAGCAGAAGTCCGACCTTCGGATGAAGGACGGCTACGCGATCATCACCCCCCAGGGCAACGGCGACGCCACCCTGGCCGCCATCGACAAGGGCACGCTGAGCGACAACGCCACCTTCAGCGCGGACATGTCCGCCCTCGGTGAGCAGGGCATCCTGTCCGCGTGGTTCGACGGCGGGCCGGGGCTCAAGGACATCACCAACCTCACTGCCTCCGGTCTCGCGGGCACCGGCTTCGACAGTCAGTCGCTGCCGAATTCCAAGGGTCGGGTCGCGATGGCACTGCGCTTCGACGCCAGTTATGTCGAGCTCGCCGGAGTGGCTCGCGGCGTCGAGGGGATCAAGCCCTCCGACACGAACGGCGACGAGCTTGCCGCCCTGCCCGCGGACTCCGTCGGCGCCGTTCAGATCTCCGGCGCCGACAAGTTCATCGACGCGATCTGGCCGCAGGTGGTCAAGCTCAGCGACGAGCAGGCCAAGAACAACGGGGAGGACCCGATCAAGGCCATCGAGCAGGAGTTCGACGTCACGCTCCCGGATGACCTCAAGGTGCTGTTCGGCTCCAGCCTCACGATCGCCGGACCCGACCAGGTGCTCGGCGACGACGTGCCCACCTTCGGCGCCAAGGTGGTCACCCCGGACGCCAAGCGCGCCGAGGAACTCCTCACCAAGATCGAGGAGGCCATCGGCGAGGGGCCGGTGTTCAACAAGAAGGTCGACGGAGACAAGCTCGCGGTGGCCACGACCCAGGACTACGCAGACGCGCTCGTCGCGGGTGGCAAGCTCGGCGACAACGACGGCTTCAAGGCGGCCCTCGGTGACATCTCGAAGACCAACGTGGCAATCTTCGTCGACCTCGACAAGCTCGAGAAGCAGTACCTGAACGACGTCCCGGCCGACCAGCACGACTTCGTCGAGGCCCTCAAGGCCTTCGGCCTCAACTCGTCGACCACCGCGGACGGCGAGCAGGCGTTCTCGCTGCGCCTCGTCGGCAACTGACACCGCCGCGATCCACCACCCGCGATCCGTTGCGGGTGTGGACAGGCCCGGGACCTCTGTCCCGGGCCTGTCCCGACGCTCAGCGGGCGAGCGCCGAGTTCGCCCAGCCGGTGATCCCGAGGCCGGCCCCCTCCGGCAGGCGGACTTCGTTGGCGCTGTAAGAGATTCCTCCAC
>JBDTAU010000522.1:0-4386 GCA_039924465.1 Dermatophilaceae bacterium | reverse complement strand
CCGGTGATGAAGAAGGCGGGCGGGCCGCCGATGGGGCCGTTGACGGCACCGAAGACGAAGAACGAGGCGTTCCCGTGGTCGTTGGTGTAGCCACCGAAAACGGACAGCCCGTAGGCGGCGAACCGGCCCACGAGCATGCCGACGTAGGAGACCGAACCGGACGACTCCGTCTTGAGCAGACCGCCAGCGAGGCTGAGCCCTGCCATTTCGGCGCTGATCGCGAGGCCGGCGAGGTCGACGGACCAGCTCGCCAGTGCGAGGATGTCCCCACCGTTCCAGTTGATCGACAGCGAATCCACCGCAGCAGTCAGGCCGAACAGCGAGACCTGGCCGGTGAACAGGAGCGAGATCTTGACGACGCGGCCGTTCTGCTCGACAGAGTTGAAGCCGATCCGTTCGACGTAGAGAGGGCCGAGCTGGCGCTGGATCACGATCCACCACGGTCCGGGCGGATCCCCCGCAGTGAGGCTGAAGCCGAGTGGGGAGGTCGGGTGCTTCTGCAGCGCCAACGCCGGGGAGAAGGCCGGTCGGTTGTTCTGGCTGGCGCTGCCGACATCGTTCATCATCGAGTTGGCGACGCCGTTGTCGCCCCCGCCACCACCGGGGGCGAACGCCAGCCCGTCGAGCTTGAGACGGGCGCCACCACCGACACCGGTCGAGTTGGCCTCGGCGTAGACGTCGACCTCGATGGCGTCCAGGGCGATCGAGCCCAGGTCGAGGAGCGGCCCGGACGAGGTGCTGAAGCGCAGTCCGATGCCCCCGATGGTGAAGCCGGGCTCGATGACCAGGTCGGTCGCGGTGCCCTCGAGCAAGGTGATGGTGAGCCCAGCAGCCACGCCCGGGGTGATCCACGTGTTGTCGACGACCAGCGCCACCCCGACGTCGCCGTCGGCCAGGACGAACGGCTTGTTCCCGGCCAGGCTGACCGCGAGCCCGAGCCGGTGGCGGCCGGAGCCGATGTCCGTCCCGACGAGGGTGATGGTGACCTCGTCCTCGATCGTGAGGGCGAGCGGACTCGTGGCGGTCGCGCAGTTGAAGGCGAGCCGCTCGAGCCGGCGCAGCATGGCGTCGGCAACGACGAGGTCGGTGATGAAGCCCGGGTCGATGGTGAGGTCCCCGCCGGTGAGCACGACCCCTTGCAGCAGATCGGTGGCCCGGCTACTGATGACCGGGCCGAGGTGCTCGGTGAGGATGCCACTCGCGATCGACAGGGCGACCGAGAGCAGCCGGGTGCCGACAGCGACCGGGTCGAGGTCGACGTTCTCCACGCCGGCGGCGCGAGCAACCGCCGCGAGGGACGGTGCGTTGCCGTCGAGGGTCCAGCGGAACTCGACCGTGTCCGAGCCGAGCTCGTCCATGGCGACCCCGATCCCCAGCGCCCGAATGAATCCCGCGCTGCTCACCCCCGCCCGGGCCACGATCACCGGCCGGAGCGTGAACGCCCCGAGGTCGAGCACGAACGGCCCGGCCACCACGTCCACCTGCACGCCGAGTGGGCTGAGGGTCAGCGCGTTGAGCCTGATCCGCCCGGTGGGGTGGGCACTCGGCCCGACCACGACGGCCGCACCGAAGCTGATCGAGCGGGCCACCGAGTCGAGGGTGACCGTGGCGACGTCACCGCCGAAGGTGAACCGGCGAACTGTCGCGGAGACGTTCGCCACTGCGACGACACCGCCGGTGGGGTCAAGGCCATGAGCGAGCGAGCCGAGGCCGAGGGAGACGAGTCCCGGCAGCCGGTCGAGCACCGTCTGTGCCGGCGAGTCGGCGAGGGCACGCACCGCCGTCAGGTCCAGCTGGTGGGCGTCGGTGAGCAGTCCGATCCCGAGGAGCAGGTCGTGGACGACGGAGGCGACATCCTTGACCAGGCTCGAACCGGCATCATCGCGGTGCCCGACGAGCTCGTCCACCAGTCGCGGCAGCAGCGACTCCGCCCCCGCGAGGATGGCCGTCCCGACGCCGGGGCCGCTGGGGTAGAGCGAGATCGGGGCCCCCGGCGCGGGGCGCAACAGGGACAGGCGCACCGCGGGGTTGATGCCGAGGTCCAGTCCGTAGTCGTCGACCGCGATGCGCGCATCGATGATCGGCAACGGAGCGCCGGCTCTTCCGATCGAGAGGCCACCAACGATGGCCGCAGTGACGTGCGCGGAATTCGCCCCGGCCCCGACGGTCGTGTCGAGGTCGAGGGCTGCGCGCACCTCGAGGCGGTCACCCACGGCGGCATACGTGATGGTGAAGCCGTCTGCGACCGGCCAGCCGGGGCTGATGCCGCGACCGGGTGCGACGAGCGGGGCGAGCGCGTCCAGGACCGCGATGGTCGCCTGAACCGGGTCGACCCGGGTGGTGAGCCAACCGATCGGATCGTTGAACAGCGCGAACGCCCACGCGATCTCTCGAGTGGCTCCCGGGACGAGCGAGTCGCGCGTTCCGGGCAGCAGCCCCAGGGCTTCGAGACCCGAGTCGATGAGGTCTCGCGATGGCGCCTCCACCACGTCGCGCACCCCGTCGAGCAGGACCCGGAAGACCGCGGCGGGTAGCGCCGCTCTCAGCAGGGTCGTCAGGCCGGGCACGTCGAGGGTGGGCCAGAGCGGAATCGTCGTGGTCGGCGCCGCGGCCGGGCCGGGACGCACCTCAGCGCGCAGGCTGGCGCCGCCGCGGCGGCCGGTGACGGAGCCGATCAGACGGGCACCGCCGACGTCGGACTCGAAGGCCCCCCACGTGAGGTCCACGTCGGTGCCGGTCCGGTCACTGGTCGCCGTCACGGTCAGTGGCGGGATGCCGTCCGGGGCCACGGTGGCGCTCGCGGTGACCAGCCCGCTGCCCAGGTCGAGACTGACCTGGGCCGGTCCGACCGAGATCGTCACATCGGTGCGAGTGCTGGTCGTGCCGGTGACGTCGGCGGCCTCGCCGAGCAGACGACGGAGCGCATCGGCGATGCGGGCGGGTGCGGCCGCAACGGCGGCCGTGAAGATCGGTGCGGGGTCGAAGAGCAGGTGGTCGAGGGCGCCCGGGTCCAGCCCACCACCCCGGGTGATCCCGAGCCCGTTCAGCAGGTCCGCGAGGTCCGGTGAGGCGGCGAGGAGCCGAGCGACGACCTGGCTCAGCACGATCTTCGCTTCGGGCAGGGCCGCCGCCGTGACGTCGAGGTCGGAGCCGCCCCGGATGACCCAGCGGTCGTGCGCGACCTCGAAGCAGCGTGCCTCGTGCAACACCACCTCTCCACTGCCGGGCGACCCGTCGAGGGGGATGTCGATGCGGAGCTCACCCCAACGGGCCTCGACGTCGTGCTGGCCAGCGCCCGGACCGCCCACGAGCCAGCCGTCCGTGACGCCGAACCGTGCCGTGACGGTGAGACTGCGCGCCACCTGCAGCGACGGCCCGTCCCCGACCAGTCGCAACAGCGTCATCCGGGCGCCCGCCCCGACGAAGACGTCCCCGAGGGCGAGGTCGAAGACGGGCACGTCGATGCCGACGTCGAGCTCCGTGGCAGGCCCGGTGGGCAACGCATCGGCGGCCCGTTGCAGCTCGTCGACGCCGGCAGTCACGACCGCGAGCACCGCTGCACGGGAGGCCTGCTCATCGACCGCTCCGAAGATGGCCCGGACTTCCAGCCCGGCTCGGACCGGCTCGCTCTGGGCGCTCGGCAGATCCTCGGCCGCCAGCACCGCGGCCGCGTGACGCACCATCGCCAGACCCCGCATGAGGGCGGTGGCCTGTTCGGCAAGGAGTCGCTCCGGCCACGCCTCGATCCCGGTCGGGGCGATCGAGGCGAGGAAGCGCAGGGCGTCGCCGGGTAGGCCGGTGTGCAGGCCGGCCACCGCCACACCGGTCCAGGGGGTGCCGACGGTGACGACGGCGCTGACCGCGGGGCGGGCACTGGCCGCGCGGACCGCCGCCGCCCCAGCTGCGCCGTGCGCGACGAGGACGATCGGGGCGCTGCGCCCGGCGAGCACCGCGGCCAACTGTTCGGCCTGCCCAGCGACCCCGTCATGATCTGAGCGCGATGCCGCGGCGGCAGCCGGAGTTGCGACCCGGACGAACCAGGTCCCTGACGCGGTGGAATCGATCGTCCCGGGCGCGGCACCGCTGGCGTCGATTCCGGTCGATGCGGGTACCCCGTCGAGCCAGTCAAGATCGGTGCCGACCTGAACCACTGCGGCGGTCGACGCGATGAGGTCTCCCAGGATGTAGGGCACGCCGGAGCGCGCGGCCGCGGTCAGTTCCCCGAGCGAGCGTCCGGCGAGCGTGACACCAGCCACGCCGGCTGGGAGCGAACCGAGCGCGTCGGGAGGACCGACGACCCCGTCGGTGCCGGCCCATCGTGTGGCGAGCGCATCGAGCCCCTCCCCGAGGCGCGGGCGCCCCGCCAGCAGGTCACTGACCTGCGGG
>JBDTAU010000521.1:0-5569 GCA_039924465.1 Dermatophilaceae bacterium | reverse complement strand
CTCTATCGGCTCGTGTACGACCCGGACGGGCGTCCGGTCCGGCTACGGCTCCGCCGGAAGATGTGACCCCTGCGCGTGAGTTGCGCCACGACCCGACCGATCCGGGGTCAGCGACCGAACATCCGGGCGAACATGCCACCGCCGCTGCTCGATGCCTGCTTTTCGTGGCCGGCGCAGCGGTCGTCGCGGGCGACGTTGCGCATGACCTGGTCAACGTGCGAACCGCACCCCGACCAGGTCGTCTTGCCACACTGGCGGCATTTCACGGCTCGGCACATCTCTTGGTCTCCTTCGGTTGGAACGACGGTAAACGCGACTATACCCCATGGGGTATATACCTTCTCGCACTCCATCGTCATCGGTGGCGTCGCAGGCGGCAGGTCGGCCGACTAGAGACGGGCCACCGCCGCCGTTCCAGACACGGCAGACCACACACCAATATACCTCTAGGGGTATGATGAGACAGGACCATTCGACCACGAACCCAGGAGTATCGATGCAGCTCGACGCAGATGAGATGAGCTCGGTCGTCAAGCGGCTCAACCGCGCGCAGGGCCAGATCGGCGGCATCGTCCGGATGATCGAGGACGGACGGGAGTGCAAGGACATCGTCACCCAACTCGCTGCGGTGTCCAAGGCCCTGGACCGGGCCGGGTTCGCCGTCATCGCCCTCGGCCTGCGCCAGTGCCTGACCGACCCCGAGTCGCAGCCGATGGACGTCGAGGCGATGGAGAAGATGTTCCTCTCCCTCGCGTGAGGTCGGCACCCACACATCCCGCTGCCGCTGCGCCGAGCCACCCCGGCCATCAATCCGATGTACCTGCTCGACCGCATGGATTGAGGCGCCGATACATCGAACCGGGTCGTCAGTTCATGCGGTCGAGCACGGCCCTGGCCACGTCACGGACGGCGCGCGCCGCCTCGGCGTCCTCGAGCGTGCGGACCATCTGACGCAACAACTGCACCGGGTCCATCGTGGCGTCCCTGACCTCGCGCCGCCCGATCGCGCCACCGCCGTCCACGTGCCAGCCCACGATCGAGAGCACCCGGCACACGCGTTCCTCGATCGCTTCGCCCGCGCCCCACAGCCCTGTGATCGGCACCCCGCCGGCGAGGGCGAGGAAGGTCAGCCCGGTCGCGAGACGCCCGAAGTCGGAATCTGCCTGCCCGAGCCGAGTCAGGACCACGCCGAGCAGCTCGGTGTGGTTGTCGCGGACGCGCCGGCCGAGCGCCGTCGGCACGAGGCGGCCCTTCGTCTTGCGGATCAGGCCGAGGTGGCGGACCTGGTCACGCAGGACGGCGACCGGTGGCGTGAGGTCCTCGCGGTTCCCCTTGCCGATCCAGTCCTCGCCCATGTCCGCAGCGCCGAAGACCGCTTGCACGGCGCGGGGCGGCAGGTAGCCAGCGGCGGTGAGCGTCAGTCCGTCGCCGACGACGTCCAGGACCGCCCGCACCGGCGTGGTCAGGGCGGTGGCGACCTCGGCCGTGAACGTTGCGGGTGCGTCCCAGCCCGGCGCGCCCAGCCACTCGTTCACATCAGTTCGCGCCAGCGTGGGCAGCCGTCCGATGAGCTCGACGAGGTCCCCCGGCACGTGAGAGAGCGCCGTGTCCGTGTCGCCCGGGGCAAGCCGCGCGAGCATCGCGTTGACCTCACCGAGGTCGAAGTCGTCGGGGTGCCACCCCTCGGGCAGCCAGTCGCCCATCTCCTCGCCCGTCAGCCCGTTGTCGAACTCGTGGGTTGCGCTGCTGCCACCCCGCACCCATGCGGCCGCCTCCTCATAGCCGCCGATCCCGCCAACGTCCTCAGGCGGGCAGGCTCGCTTCCCCGCCAGGCACACCGAGGGGTATGCCGCTGAGCCCGTCCCAGCGGGCCCCTCGCTGGCCGGCCTGGGCACGATCTCTTCGAGTCGGATGACGTGTGACCACCCGTCGCCGAAGTCGTAGTCGTAGTCGATCTTGTCGCCCGGTGTGCCCAGCACCTGGTCGAGCCGGGCGTCTGACTCGTGCGTGCCCTCCTCCCCCTCCTCGAGGTCGAAGTCACACAGGAAGTACAGCTGCGTCCGCCGGTCCCCGCCGAGCAGGAAACGGTGCAGGTGCGAGTCGGTCCAGCCCATCGCGACCTGGAGGACGTCATGGAACTTGCCGAGATCGAGTTCACCGGGGATGGTCAGCCGCCGCCACACCGGTGGGGAGGTGTCGCGCAGGTCGACGCGCACGGTCAGCAGGAGCGGCCCCTCGGGCGGCTCCGGCAGCGCGATCTCGCGGTTGCGCGGAAAGCCCGGTGTCTCACTCATGGCGCCATGTTAGTAAGTCACACACCCGCGACCGCGTGGCCCAGCCAGTCGACCAGGGGGCGAATCTCCCTCCAGCCCGAGCGCACCCGGTCCAGCAGCAACGGTGTGGTGACGACGTCCGCGTCGTCGATCCACCGCGTCGCTGTGATCGACCTGTGCCGTAGCAGGGCGATCCGCGGGTGCTCGCGGCTCCAGCCGCGGGGTGCGGTCTTGAGCACCTCGCCCCCGACGTCCCACCCGTTGCTCCGCAGACCCTCGACCAGCCGGACCAGCGCCGCTCCCGCAGGGCCGTCTACCGCCGTGCGGTAGGCAGCGAGCATCGGCGCGTCCAGGTGGTAGCAACCGCCGCCGAGTCGGAAGCCGTCGGCGGACACCTCGGCGTACCAGCCGGTCCCTGACCCCACCGCCACGTAGCCTCCCTGGTGCAGCTTGTAGGGGCTCTTGTCGGCGGAGAAACGCACGTCCCGGTTGGGACGGAAGACCTTGCCCGGGCCGAACTCGTCCTCCAGCCCGTCGAGCAGCGCGGTCATCGGGCCGCGCACATCGCGCTCGTAGATGTCGCGCCGGGCCAGCCAGAACTCCCTGCTGTTGTCGTGCTCCAGCTCGGCATAGAAGTCCGACGCAGCGTGGGGGAAACCCGTGAAGCTCATACCCGAAGCGTAGGGCGGGCGGATCAGCCCGTAGGCAGCTGAGCCGGCTTTGCCCCGCGACACCCACTGCTCGTGGAGCGTTCCGGCGGGCAACGCCAGCGATCAGTTGCTGCGTGGCTCTGTCCTCCTCGCCAGTAGGGGTGTAGGCATGGGGCATGGCCACCCTCGACAGTGCCCAACTCCTCGCCGAACTCGAGCCGACGGTGGAGGACAACCTCAACCGGCACCTCGCCGTCGCCCAGGACTGGATGCCGCACGAATACGTCCCCTGGTCGTTGGGACGCGACTTCGCCGACCTCGGCGGTGAGGCGTGGTCCGTCGAGCAGTCCCAGCTGTCCCCCATCGCGCGGACCGCGCTCGAGGTCAACCTGCTCACCGAGGACAACCTGCCGAGCTACCACCGCGAGATCGAGCGCGCCTTCGGACGCGAGAGCGCCTGGGGCACGTGGGTCAACCGGTGGACGGCGGAGGAGGGGCGGCACGCCTTCTGCATCCGCGACTACCTGCTCGTGACCCGCGGCGTCGACCCCAACGAGCTCGAGCGGGCCCGGATGGAGACGATGGAGGTCGGCTACAACTCCGACGACAAGGCGCTGCTCAACGTCTGCGCCTACGTCTCGTTCCAGGAGCTCGCGACGCGCATCTCGCACCGCAACACCGGGCGCTACACCAACGAGCCGATCGCCGAGAAGTTGCTGACTCGCGTGGCCAAGGACGAGAACCTGCACATGATCTTCTACCGCAACATCATCCAGGCGGCGCTGGAGCTGACCCCGAGCCAGACGATGCGGGCCATCACCGACGAGGTCGTTGATTTCCAGATGCCCGGGTCGATCATCCCCGGCTTCGGGCGCAAGGCGGTCCAGATGGCGATGGCCGGCATCTACGACCTGCGGATCCACCACGACGACATCGTCGCTCCGTTGCTGCGGCAGTGGGGCGTCTATGACCTCGAGGGCTTGGATGAGGATGGCGAAAAGGCCCGTGAGGAGCTCGCCGCGGCGGTCGCTGCCCTCGACACCGAGGCCAGCCGGTTCGTCGAGAAGCGTGAGGCAGCCGCGGCCAGGAAGGCCGCACGACAGGGGTGAGCGCCCCGCCTGGCCCCCTGAGCCGGCTCGAAGTATCCAGCCGGGCCGGGCTCAGGGACGTCAGGGCTGAGGGACGTCAGTAACGGAAGATCGCCGCGACCTGGCTGCCGGCAACCACGGTTTCGGACGTCGCGTAGACCTGACCGCTGTTGTTCAGGGTCGCCACGGCCGCGGTATCGACCTGCTCGCAGTCGGCGTAGCGCTCGTCGGCCCCGAGGGACACGATGGCCAGCTCGTTGCCGGCGGCCTGCTCCCAGCACCACGGGTCGGCCTGGACGAACAACGTCTCGACCCGCCCCTGGGCGGCCGCCTCGGCTACGACCGACAGGTCCCCGGAGGCGCGGCCCGTGCCGGCCAGCTCGTGGAACCGCTCGATCACCTGACCCCGCGCTTCTCGAAGCCGCGTCTCGACCAGGGGCCAGGCCATCTCATGCAACTGCTCCACCCCGAGCTGATCCGGGTTGTGCAGGGCCGCTTCGTCCAGCACGTGCCCGTAGGTGTTGACCTCACGGTAGGTGCTCACGAGGTGTTCGAGCCCGAACAGCACCATGGGGGCGCTCTCACCCACCAACACGTCCTGCAGGCCGCCCGCGACCGCTCGGAGGAAGCGCAGCACCTCGTCCTTCTTCAGGTGCCGGTCTCCGGCGCCGTGCCCATAGAACACCGCAGGTCCACCACGACCCGCAGTGGCAGCCGGCCGGGCCATCGTGTCCGAACGTGGCTCCTCCGGGTCGACGACCTCCCTGAGGCTGGTGGGGATCTCGGCCAGCTGGACCTGCTCCACCGTGTTGCGGCTGCCCTCCATCAGACGCACGTCACGCTGGCTGAGCGCGAGCAACAGGAAGCGCTCGTCACCGGAGAAGAGGCGAAGCATCGGACCCATCACCGACCGGTCACCGACCGTAGCCAGCTCCGGCATCGGCGCCGCCACCTGGAAGGTGCGGTTGCGGTCGGGACGCAGGAACATGGCCAGCCCGTCGCTCATGTACTGCCAGGCCATGGGGTCATCCTGCAACTGGCGGGCCGGGGCCAACAGCGCCTCGACGTCGGGCCGTCGAAGGTCGTTCAGCAAAAGGGCTTCGACCCCGGCAACGAGGTTCTTCCACCGGAGCTTGTCCGCCTCGATGCCCTCGCCGCCGACGCGGTGGGTCGGCATGAAGAGCGAGACGTAGGTGCCTTCTGGCCCCGGCTGGGCGAGCGACGTGAGCTCGGCGCGGGTCAACAGATCCATGATGTCCTCCCGATCGGGTTGACACTCCACCATAGGGCCGACGGGTCGAATCGGCCAGCTCACGCTGCGGCACACCCCGGTGGTCGCAGCGCTTGCCCTCGTGGGCTACTTCCTCAGCCGCACCATCGGGCTGCCGCAGATGGGCGACGACATCGGCAACTGGGGTGAGCCGCTCGGAATCCTCGCGATCATTTCCGAGGCCATCATGCTCATCACAGCTGCGGTGCAACTGGGGCGGCTGCATCACGAGTCATCAGCCTCTCGGGTCCCGACCCACGCTCAGGATGCGTTCAGCCGATCTTCGCC
>JBDTAU010000520.1:0-2595 GCA_039924465.1 Dermatophilaceae bacterium | reverse complement strand
TCGCCGGCCGGGGCCTGACCGGAGGCCTGGTCCTGGCCGCGATCCTGCTCGGCCTCGCGGTGAAGACCCCGACGGTGCCGTTCCACACCTGGCTGCCGCCGGCGCACACGGACGCCTCCGCGGTCGGCTCGGCGGTCCTGGCCGCGGTACTGCTCAAGATGGGCACCTACGGCTTCGTCCGGATCGCGATGCCGATCCTGCCCGAGGCGTGGCGGGCGTGGGCGTGGGTCATCATCGTGGTCGGGATCATCTCGGTCCTCTACGGGGCGCTGGTCGCGCTGGCCCAGAGCAACCTCAAGCGGATGGTGGCCTATACCTCGGTCAACCACATGGGTTACATCGTCGTGGCGGTGGGCGCGGCCGGGCTGGTCGCCGGCGACACCGCGGCGGCACGCTCGGTCGCCGTGACTGGTGCCGTGACGCAGATGGTCAGCCACGGCCTGATCACCGGCGCCCTGTTCCTGCTCGTCGGCACCCTGCACGATCGGGCCGGCACCTATGAGATGGACCAGTACGGCGGCCTGGCCCGGCCCGCTCCCCGGCTCGCGGGTCTCTTCGCGGTCGGGGCGTTCGCCTCACTGGGGCTGCCGGCACTGTCCGGGTTCATCGCCGAGTTTCAGATCTTCACCGGCAGCATCGCGGTCGCGCCGGTGACGGCAATCGCGTTGCTCGGCATCATCATCACGGCGGCATTGTTCCTGCTGGCGCTGCAGCGGGTCTTCACCGGGGCTCCCCGAGGTGCCTCCATCGGCTTCACGGACCTCCCGCTTCAGCAGGCGTGGGCCGCGGGCATCCTGCTGGCGCTCTCGCTGCTGATCGGGGTCTACCCGGGGCCGCTGATGTCGCTCATCGATCCGGCCGCCACTGCCGTCGTCGCGCTGCTCGGTCGCTGACCGTGGAGACCGCCATGCGACCGCTGCTGCTCCTGCCCGAGATCCTGCTCTTCGCGGGGGGACTGACCACGCTCATGGCCGGGTCGTTCCTGCCGCGAGCCCGACAGTGGCTCGCCCGGGTCATAGCGGCGATCACCGTGACGGCCAGCATCATCGTGTCCGCGGTAACCCTCACCGGGGCCCCCCAGGCCGCGTTCGAGGGCACCTACGCCATTGACACCGCCACCGGCATCGCCCGGATCGCCGCCGGGCTCGGCGCGCTGCTGGTGCTCGGCCTGGCCGGAGACGAACTCGCCGGCTGGGCCCGCGAGAGCGAAACCTACGCGCTGATCCTTTTCTCCACGACCGGCACGATCGTGCTGGCCGGGGCCCGGGACCTGCTCGTTCTGGCCGTCGCGTTCCTGCTCGCGAGCATCCCCCTCTACGGGCTGATCGGCATGGTCCGCACCGCTCGGGGCGCCGAGGCAGCGATGAAGACCTACCTGCTCGGAGCCCTCTTCGGGATCGTGCTGCTGCTCGGGGTCACCCTGCTCTACGGGGTAGCCGGCTCAACGCTACACACAGAGCTCGCCGAGCGACTCGCCGACGCGCCCCAAGCCGCGGTGGCCACCGGAGTGCTCGCCGTCATCGCCGGCCTGATGTTCGAGGCCGGTGCGGTACCGGCCCACTTCTGGGTACCGGACGCGGCCCAAGGCGCCAACGGGACGGTCGCTACCTTCCTGACCACGGTGCCCAAGATCGGAGCACTCGTCGCGACCTACCGACTCGTCCTCGTGCTCCCAGACACCCTCGCCTGGCCTCTCCTCGTCGGCCTGCTCGCCGCGGTCAGCATGACCCTGGGCAACCTGGCCGCATTCTGGCAGCACGACCCGCGCCGCCTCCTGGGATGGTCCACCGTCAGCCAGGTCGGCTTCATGCTCGTGCCCGTGGCCGCTGCCGGCCGCAGCGACCTCGCCCTGCCCTCGCTGCTGCTCTACCTCCTCGGCTACACCGTCACCAACATCGCCGCCTTCGCCGTCACGACCGCCCTGCCCCACCGACGCGACCTCGCCGACTACCGAGGCCTCTCCCGCTCACGACCCTGGCTCGCCGGCTCGCTCGTGGTAGCTCTGCTCGGACTCGTCGGCACCCCACCGGCCGTACTCTTCGTCAGCAAACTGACCACCGCCACCGCGGCCTGGGACGCAGGCATGCCCTGGCTCACGGTCACCGTCTTCGTCAACAGCCTGATCAGCCTCTTCTACTACCTGCGCTGGATCATCCCCAGCTACCAGCCCACACCGAAGCCGGACCCTCAAACCAGCCCCGACCACGACACGGCCCCCCACCCCTGGTCCAACGCCACAGCAGTGGCAGCGGCCACCGTCAGCGTCCTTCTCGGCGTGGCCGCCGGCGCCGCCTGGACGATCACCAGCGGACCACTCCTGCCCTGACCCGCGCACGCCTGCACCGGAGCCAAAAGTCGCCCGCAGCCACGCCCGCACGGTGCAGCCTGATCGACCTCGAGACACTCAGCAACTATCGACAACCAGGCCAGACCGCACGTCCCGCAGCGTGACGTCTTGCCCGACGGGGGCCGCGCGAGACCGGCCGTTCAAAGTACCCAAAGGCGACCGGTGAGGACGGGCAGCCTCAGACCCCGCCCATCAGAGCGGGCGCGTTCCGTCAACATCCTCAGCCGTTCCATTCCCGTGCGCGATAC
>JBDTAU010000519.1:0-2632 GCA_039924465.1 Dermatophilaceae bacterium | reverse complement strand
AGCGGGACGCCGAGGCGGGGCAGCAGGGTCACGGTGACGAGCGCGGCGACCAGGACGTAGGCCGCCCTCAGCAGTCCCAGCATCGTCGGCCTGAGTTTCGGTCTCAGTGTCGGCCTGAGTGTCGGTCTGAGTTGCGGCCTCATGGCCGGGCTCATGGCCGGACCCCCGGGGCTCCGGGACGCGGGCTGCCTCGCGGCGTCGGGACGAGCACGGCGACGACCTCCAGGGCATCTGGATCGATCCCGGGACGCACCGTCGCAGTGCTCGTCACCTGTCCCCGGTCCGGATCGAGTGCGGTCACGACCCCGACGGGGATGCCGGCGGCATACGGCATCTCGTTGACACTGCCCAAGGTCGTCACGGTGTCGCCCACTCGCGGCGTGCCGGGACCGATCAGGGTCAAGGTCAGGGTGCCGCGGGGGCGGACCGCCTGGCCGCCGACCGTGCTGGCGCCCACCGTGCCGAGGAGGCCGGCTGCCCCGACCCGGACGCCGACCGTGGCGCCGGCCCCGCCGAGGACCTGCACGTCACTGGTCCACGGACCCACGGCCACGACCCGCCCCACGAGTCCCTGCGCCGCCGCCACGGTCGAGTCAACGACGATGCCGTCACGCGATCCCACGTCGAGGGTGACCCGGCGTCCCCCGAGGGCGCTCAGCTCGGACGCCACGACCCGAGCACCCACGAGGGTGTGGGCGCGCGCCGGGTCGGACCCCAGCAGGTCACGCAGGTCCTGCAGCCCACGCAGTTCGCGAGCCTGGGTCGCGGTGGTGACCCGCAACTGCGCATTTTCAGCCTCGAGAGCCGCCAGGTCGTCCGCAGGGACACCCGACAGGACACGCTGTACCGGACCGAGCGCGCTGGCGCTGAGGCTGCGGACCTGACGCGCCACGGGGGTGCCGGCCAGATCTGCGACCAGGAGCACGACAGTGATCGCGACCAGGGCCAGGAGGAGTCGACGACGGGGGTCCGTGTCCATGCGGTGCCAGGCCTTCAGAACCGTTGGTGGCCGACGAGCACCTGCTCGAGGCTGCCGAAGTCGTCAACACACCGCCCGGCGCCACGCCCGACCGCCCGCATCGGGTCCTGCGCGACGTGGACGGGGACGCCGAGCTCGTGGCGCATCCGCTGCTCGATCCCGCGCAGCAGCGCGCCGCCCCCGGTGAGCGTGATCCCGCGATCGAGGATGTCCCCGGCCAGCTCGGGCGGGCACACATCGAGGGTGGCCCGGACGATCTCGATGATCTGCAGCACGGGCGCCTCGATGGCTCGGCGTACCTCGGTCGAGCTGATCTGGACCGTCTTGGGCAGCCCGGTGACCAGGTCCCGGCCCCGGATTCGCGTGGTCAACTCCTCGCGGAGGGGGAAGACCGACCCGACAGCGACCTTGATGTCCTCGGCGCTGCGCTCCCCGAGGAGGAGGGAGTACTCGCTCTTGACGTGACTGATCAGTGCCTCGTCGATCTCGTAGCCGGCAATCCGCAGGGAGTTGCTCGTGACGATGCCGCCCAAGCTGATGACCGCGACGTCGGTGGTCCCGCCCCCGATGTCGACCACCATGCTGGCAGCGGTCTCATAGACGGGCAGGCCGGCACCGATCGCGGCCGCCATCGGCTCCTCGATCATGAAGACGCGACGCGCACCACACCGTGTGGCGGCCTCCTCGAGGGCCCGGCGCTCCACCCCGGTCACGTCGCTCGGCACACAGAGGACCATGCGCGGTCGGATGAGTCGCGAGTGCCGGATCTGGTCGATGAACCAGCGGAGCATCCGCTCGGTCTCGTCGGCGTCGGACACCACACCGTCACGCAGCGGACGGATGGCCCGGATCGTCCCGGGAGCCCGGCCGAGCATCTCCTTGGCTCGGCTCCCGGCGGCGATCAGGCGCCCGGTCCCGACCT
The DNA here is from genome assembly GCA_039924465.1 of Dermatophilaceae bacterium. Lineage (GTDB taxonomy): Bacteria > Actinomycetota > Actinomycetes > Actinomycetales > Dermatophilaceae > JAKDLQ01. The sequence continues at coordinate 731 of JBDTAU010000519.1, read as the reverse complement.
CGACGGCGACGACCGACGGCTCCTCGAGGACCACCCCGCGTCCGCGGGCATGGATCAGGGTGTTCGCCGTGCCGAGATCGATCGCGAGGTCGCGCCCGAGGGCACCCCAACGCCTGGAGGTCATACGAGCGCCTTGTGGCTAGGAGTGTGGGAACCAGATGGAGATCTCGCGGGCCGCGGACTCGGCTGAGTCGGAGCCGTGCACGATGTTCTGTTGGACCTTCTCGCCCCAGTCCCGCCCGAGGTCGCCGCGGATGGTGCCCGGCGCAGCCTCGGTGGGGTTGGTGGCCCCGGCCAGAGACCGGAAGCCCTTGATGCAGTCCTGGCCCTCGATCACGACGGCCGTCACCGGACCGGAGCACATGAACTCGACCAGAGGTGCGTAGAACGGCTTGCCCTCGTGCTCGGCGTAGTGTTCCGCGAGCTGCCCCCGGGTCGGGGTGAGGATGGCGAGGTGAGCCAGGCGGTAGCCCTTGGCCTCGACCCGGCGCAACACCTCCCCGGACAGGCCACGCCTGAATCCATCGGGCTTGACGAGGACGAGGGAGCGTTCGGTGGTCACCTGGTCACCCTACCCGTGCCGTCGTCGCCCGCTGTCTCGGCCGCTGTGTCATCCGCTGTCTCGTGCGCTGGCTCGCCCGCTGTCTCGTCGTTGAGGGCCTGATCGACGCGGGCGGCCTGCTCGATGTCGATCCGGGTGCCGATCACGAGGCAGGTCACCCACAGGGCGA
>JBDTAU010000518.1:0-3612 GCA_039924465.1 Dermatophilaceae bacterium | reverse complement strand
AGCAACAGCGGGTGGCCATCGCGCGCTCCCTGTCGATGGACCCGGACCTGATGCTCTTCGACGAGCCGACGTCGGCGCTCGACCCCGAGCTCGTCGGCGAAGTGCTCGCGGTGATGAAGTCGCTGGCCGCTGAGGGGATGACGATGATGATCGTCACCCACGAGATGGCGTTTGCCCGCGAGGTCGCTGACCGCGTGGTCTTCATGGACGGGGGCTACGTCGTCGAGGAGGGCAAGCCGGTTGACGTCATCGGTGATCCCCAGCACCGCAGGACCAAGTCGTTCCTGCATCGAGTGCTCAACCCGATGGTCATCGAGGCGGACGAGGTGAGCGCCGACGGCGTTGCCGACGTCACCTGACGTCAGCAACGCCCTCCGCTCCTCAACTGCGGATCCGGCGAGCCGGACCGGCTACTCGGTCACCGGCTGGGCTGGTCCCTCGGTCGCCGGGGTCTCGGCCTTGTTGTTGGAGTGCATCCGGCTCAGGAACGCCCGGGTGCGTTCCTGTTGCGGGTTGTCGATGACCTCGCGTGGATTGCCCTCCTCGACGACGACCCCGGCGTCCATGAAGACGACGTGGTCGGCGACCTCGCGGGCGAAGTCCATCTCGTGGGTCACGACGATCATCGTCATACCCGCGTCAGCGAGGTCCCGCATGACTTTGAGGACCTCGCCGACGAGCTCAGGATCGAGCGCCGACGTCGGCTCATCGAAGAGCATCAACTTCGGGTCCATCGCGAGGGCGCGGGCGATGGCCACGCGTTGCTGCTGCCCTCCCGAGAGGGCGCCGGGATAGGCCGTTGGCTTGTCACTGAGACCGACCTGCTCGAGCAACTGGTGGGCCCGGGCCCTCGCCTGCGCCTTCTTGACCCCCTTGACCTGGGTGGGGGCCTCGACGATGTTCTGCAGAGCGGTCTTGTGCGGGAAGAGGTTGAACCGCTGGAAGACCATGCCGATCTCGCGGCGTTGGGCGGAGACCTGCTTGTCGGTCAGGTGGTGCAACTGACCGCCCGCCTCCTCGCGGTAGCCGACGAGGTCGCCGTCCACCCAGATCCGCCCGCCGTCGATGGACTCGAGCTGGTTGATGCAGCGGAGGAAGGTCGTCTTGCCGGACCCACTGGGTCCGAGCAGGCAGACCACCTCGCCGCGGTGCACGTCGAGGTCGATGCCCTTGAGCACCTCGACGCCGTGGAAGGCCTTGGTGACGTTGAGAGCCCGGACCAGGGGCTGGTCCTCACCGGTGCGAGAGCGGGTCGCTTCGGTCATCAGGCTCCTCCCATTCCAGCGGGACGGGCAAAGCGTCTGGTCTTGACTTCCTTGCCCTTCGTCTGGCCGAAGCCGCGACCGAAGTGCTGCTCGAGGTAGTACTGCCCGACCATGAGCACGGAGCCGACGAGGAGGTACCAGGCTGTCGCCGCGACGAAGGAAGGCATGATCTGCAGCGTGCGGGTGCCGATGGCCCGGGTCTGGTAGAAGAGCTCGGTGATGATCGGGATGGCGGACAACAGCGAGGTGTCCTTGACCATGGCGATCGTCTCGTTGCCAGTCGGCGGCACGATGACCCGCATGGCCTGAGGGAGCACGATGCGCAGCATGGTCTTGCCGCGGCTCATGCCGAGGGCCTGAGCCGCCTCCTCCTGCCCCGTGTCCACGGACAGGATGCCGGCGCGCGCGATCTCGGCCATGTAGGCGGCCTCGGAGAGCCCGAGGCCGATGATCCCCGCCAGGAGTGTGCTGGAGAAGGCGTTGACGTCGAGGGTCAGGAACGTGAAGTCGCTCGAGAGGCCCAGCCAGGCCCCGAACTGCTGCCCGAACGGGAGGCCGAAGTCGAGCTCGCTGTAGAGGAAGCCGATGCCGGTGCCGATCATCGCCAGCAGGACCAGCCGGGGGATGCCACGGAAGAACCACGTGTAGACGAACGAGACACCGCGCAACACCGGGTTCTGGGACAGGCGCATCACCGCGATGCCGATCCCGCCGATGACACCGATCACCATGGCGCCACCGGTTCCGACGATGGTCCCCTTGACCAGTCCCTCGAGGACAGGTGACTCGAACATGATCTCGAGAGCCGTGGCGAAGCCCCAGCGCTCGTTCGTCAGGAACGAACTGATCATCATCAGGATCAGGAGGACGATGAGAGCGATCGCGACCCAGCGACCGGGGTGCGGGACCGGCCGGGCGCTGATCGCGCCCGGCCGCTCCTCGTCGGGGGCAGGACTCACGGGTTCAGCGCGAAGTCGGAGATGGCACCTGCCTCGACCGAGTACTTCTTCAGGGCCGCCTCATAGCTGCCGTCGGCCTTGGCTGCCTTGAGGGCCTCAACGATGGCGTTGGCGAAGTCGGTCTCGTCCTTGGGGATCACGTAGCCGTAGGGAGCGGAGTCGTAGAGGTCACCCAGGGCCTCGAGCTTGTCGCCGGTCTGCTTGATCGCGTAGAGCCCGACGGGAGAGTCGGCGAGCATGGCGTCGGCCTTGCCGCTGATGACGTCGGCGGTGACCTGGTCCTGGCCGTCCTGGACGAGCATGTTGATGCCCGGCTTGCCGGCGGTCTTGCAGGTCTTGTCGCGGGCGGTCAGGTCTTCGAGTTGCGTCGTGCCGACCTGCACCCCGATGTTCTTGCCGCAGGCGTCGTCGATGCTGACACCCTTGGGATTGCCCTTGGCCACGACCCACTGGGTGCCGGCCTTGTAGTAGCTGACCATGTTGACGACCTTCTTGCGTTCGTCGTTGATCGAGAAACTCGAGACGCCGACGTCGTACTTGCCGCCGGTGACACCCAGGATGATCGCGTCGAACTTCGAGGGCTGGTACTCGGCGGTGACGCCGAACTTCGCGGCGACCGCGTTGAAGATGTCGATGTCGAAGCCTTCGACCGTCTTGCCGTCGGCGGCGAGGATTTCGTTGGGGGCGTAGGTCGGGTCGATTCCGACGATGATCTTCCCCGCTGCCTTGATCTTGGCCGGAAGCTTCGCCACCAAGGCTGGGTCGGCGCCTCCGCCGGCGGGGGTCGCCGCTCCTGGCGATTCAGCGGGCGTTGAACTGGAGCCGCAGGCAGACAGGCTGAGGCCAACTGCGACGACGCCAGTCATGGCGATCAGGGGGAGACGACGCATGGATCGGGTCCTTCCGGTTCAGTGACAGCCGGACGATGGTCCGCTGCAGTCGAGTGTCCCGATCCTGCCACTTCTCGTTCCCTGCGACATGCGGATGGCGCAGAACGTGCCGCAACCGAAACCTGCGGCGTGCGAAGAAGGGTGGACAGCCCCGGCTGCCCACCCTTCTCCTGGGTCCCCTTCGCGATCTTCGCGGCTGCCCAACCGCTGCCGATGCCGTAGGCCGCTGTGCGTGTCTAGCGCCGGAAGCGCTGGACGGTGCCGGGGCCGTTCACCACTGGCGGGCCATCTTCCGGGAACGTCATGTCGGCGAACGTACCGACATAGAGGTACGCGCCGTGCACCTCGAGAGCCAGCGGGGAGGCGATGGTGCGGAACGTGCTCACGTGGCCGTGCCTGATCTGCGAGATCTTGCCCCCGAAGAGTTCCGCGACATAGACGTTGCCGTTGGGCGCGACTGCCAAGTTGGTCGCGCCGAGGAAGCCGCCGGCCACTTTG
>JBDTAU010000517.1:0-2643 GCA_039924465.1 Dermatophilaceae bacterium | reverse complement strand
CGGCCTCGACCCGCCGCGGGTGCACGAGGTGGCGGGTCGTGGCGCCGTAGCGGTCACTGACCCCGATCCAGACGCCGTGCCGGTCGGCGATGGCGTCACGCAGCAGGGCCAGGCTCACGACCGGGTCGCAGGCCGGGATCGACGGACCGAGGCGGGAGATGTCGCTGGCCCGCCGTGCGTCCGCGCTGGCCTCTGCGACGCGCAGGCCGCCGACCAGGGCCTGGGTGAAGGCCTCGTCGACCGGGGACAGCGTCGGCGGGGCTGCCCGGCGCCGGGAGCCGGCCCGCCGCTTGGTCGGCGTGGCCACCACGACACCGCCATCGCGCCCCTCGAGCACGGGTGAGAAGCCGTGCTCGCGGAGCACCTCGGCGAGCACGGCAGGGTCGGCTGCCGAGATGAGGACGGTCGGCGCGATCCGTCGTAGCTGGAGTGGTCCGAGCTCGCGCGCGCTCAACATCGACTCCAGGACGCCCTGGTCGTCAGAGCGCAGGTAGGCCGCTGCCCCACCGATCCGGGTCACGCCATGCTTGCGGGCCATGTCCGTCACGAGGTACTCGAGGGGCTGGGGCACCGGGGTGCTGCTCGAGCGACGCAGGGTGTCGAGGACGTCGTCGGCGGTCCAGCCGGCGTCGAGGGCTCGGCGCACCGAGTCCGCGGTGAACCGGTGGACGGTGGCGCCGCCGCGTGACTCGATGTCGGAGGCGAGATGCATGAAGGCAGCGAGGCTGCCGACGAGTGGCCCCGGCGCGACGGCGGTCAGGTCGGCCTGGAGCAGTATGTGGTCGACCGGCGCAGGCAGGTGTGCGGACATCGCCGCCGCCACGGCCTCCCGGTCAGGGCCGGGCTCCCCGCCGTAGGGACCCAGGCCGGTGCCTCGACCCGCACCGGTGTCCGGACGCGTCGAGGAGGGGTGGGGGTCCGAGTGCTCTCGTGCCTCCGGATGCCCGAGGTGCCCCGGCGCAGCGGCCCGGGCTGTGCCACTCCGGGACGTGGTGGGGTGGGAGGTGGTGTGGCGGGACGTGGAGCCGGGAGGGGAGCCGGGGTGGTGCACGAGGATCCGACCGGCCGTGGAGAGTGCTCCGCGCCCGGTGACCCCGAGCCACTCGGCCTCCTGCAGCACCCCGTCCACCGCTTCACTGAGCAGGCGGGAGGACCGGAGCGGCCGACGCCAGAGGAGGCGCTCACGGATCGCCGTGGCATCTGCGGCATGACCCTCCGGGAGGGTCGCGAGCTCGATCAGCACCTCGCGCCGGAGGGCCCGGATGGCCGGCCACTGCACGTCGGGCCCGAGGGCGTTGACGGGGGCGTCGGCCACCCGCTTGCCGACGAGGTGCGGGGCTCGGGTCGTGCTCAGCCAGGCGCTGGCCAGGGCAGCCCAGCGTCGACCCGCCTCGGAGGCGGACCACTCGTCGATCTCGGCGGTGGGAGCCCAGACGGGCACGATCTCGCCGTCGTCGGCGACGAGCCCAGCGGCATACGTGATCTCGATGACGAAGCCGGCGAACTCGGCGGGGATGTCGAGCACGGACTGCGTCCGCTTGAGGTCACGGACCGACAGGCCCCCGGCGCGCAGCACCCGTGGCGGCTCGGCGCCCCACGCGGAGGCCAGCTCGTCGACCCGGCTCAGCACCTCGTTGGCGGCCCCGCCCGCCACTGCATCGACGATCGACATCGTGACGTCGCGACTCGTCAGCTCCGGGGCGACCAGCACCGTCTCCCGGTGCAGTCGGCCGCCGCGCAGCAGCAGCCCGACCTCGCGGGGGAGGGCGACCCGGTCCGGGGAGGTCGGGATGAGCAGCTGGTGCTCGATCAGCCAGCGGGCCGCGGTGGCGCCCGCTCCGCCACTGGGCAGCACTCCGATCGGCGGGCCCCAGGTCAGCTTGTCGAGGATGGCTCTGGCTGCGGTCGGTGCGGCGTCGATGGCCGCGCTCAGCGCGTCGGTCGACGGGGTGGGGGTGCCCGGGTGCAGCTCGCTCGCCGGCGGACCCAGACCGACCGGGGCCCCGAGCACCTCGGACACCGTGCGGACCACGTGGCTGCCGCCGGCGCCGCGCCAGAGCAGCGCGGCGGTCCACAGGTCCGATGCGTGGGCGGTGACCGTGGCCTTCTTCGTGGTGTCGAGCAGCGTGAGCACCGTCTTCAGGGGGGCGCCGTCCCCGGCCACGACGAGCGCTTCGAGGACCTGCAGGTGCCCGCGGTCGAGGGCGTCGATGGCGCGTTGCACGCTGGCCTTGGTGCTGGCCCGAGCGGCCAGGCTGCTGAGGTCGGCGGGGGCTGGGCGGGCGAGGTCCGGGCGGGCGAGGACCAACTCGATCAACTCGCGGTCGGACCGTTTCCGGATGTCGTCCGCGAGGCTGCGGCTCGTGGTGGACATCCACCCAACCTAGTGGGATTCCGAGGCGGCTACCGTGGGCCCATGAGCCTGCCTCTCCCCGATGCGACCGCGAGCGTCGCTGCGCCCTCTGGCCAGCAGTGGTCCATCGGCCACGGCCGCTACCGGGCCACGATCGTCGAGGTCGGTGGCGGGCTCCGGTCGTTCACGCGGGACGGCAGCGACGTCGTCGCGGGATACGGCGAGGAGCAGCGCTGCAGCTCCGGCCGTGGCCAGCAACTGATGCCGTGGCCCAACCGGATCCGGGACGG
>JBDTAU010000516.1:0-6351 GCA_039924465.1 Dermatophilaceae bacterium | reverse complement strand
GAGCTGCGACCTCATCATCATCCCGGGGCTCTCGGTCGACCCCCACGGAGTGCGTCTCGGTCAGGGCGGTGGCTGCTATGACCGGGCGTTGGTCCACCGTGACCGGCGAACCCCGGTGATCACCCTGCTGCACGAGGGCGAACAGAGCCTCGAGCCGTTGCCGCGCTCAGACCATGACCAACTGGTCGATGGCTACCTGACCACCTCGGGGCGCCTCGTGTGGGTCGACCCTGACCGCACCGGCCCCGTTACGGGGTGGCCTCGGACGGAGGGCTGAGCGTCAGGGTCTCCTGGGCTGCCTCAGCGGTCGCCTGCGCCGTGAACGGCCAGGCGAACGACTCTCCGGCCGCCCACCTGTCGATCTGGTCCGAGTAGTGCGAGTTGTAGGCGTGACCACTCTGCCCGGTCGAGTTGACCCAGCGCGACTGGTCGAGGTCGGACAGGTCGACGACCATCCGCATCGAGGGCCCAGAGGTCACGTCGTAGCCCGGGCCCGAGGCATCCCACGCATTGGCGTTGACGATCGAGTTGCCGCCGCCGAGTTCGATTCCACCGCGCTCGAACACGTCCCGGATCACCTCGGGGATCGAGTCATCACTCATGACCTGGTGCTTGAGATCGAGTTGGTGCAGCCGGCCCCAGCGCCAGGTGGCCGGGACCTTGCCGAGCTGACGGGCCAGGTCGAGCCGCGCCTCGACCAGGGCGCGCTTGAGGATCTCACCCGACTCCTCGGTCACACCGGGGGTGGTCTTGTCATCCCACCAGTCGTTCTTGGGGTCCTGGATGAGCTGCTCCATGACGACCATCCAGCGGCTCCCCCCGTCTGGCGCCATGTCGGGAGGAAGCTCATCGAACGTGAGTCGCAGCAGGTGCTTCCACACGGCGTTGTAGTAGGCCGCCGAGGCGGAGTCCCGGCCCTTGTCACCGGGCTGGCTGCCGTCCCAATCTCGCAGGAACGCCTGCGCCTGGGCCGTGAAGTCGTCCACCTGGACACCGAGCAGGTGCTCGACGAGGACGGGAGCAAAGACGTTGCGCGTGTCGTTCTGGATCTGCGCCATGAATTCGGGTGAGGCCTTGGGCTTCGAGTCGAGCAGGCTCCTGATCCGCCCCGCCCGGAAGCCGTAGTCCCACTCGGAGGTGAGGAACGGGGTCGGGCTGTCGGTCACGGCCTGGTTGGCGGTGACGATCCGGCCGTCCGCCGGGTCCTTGACCCAGGGCATCTGCTCGAAGGGGACGAAGCCGGTCCAGTCCCACTGACTGTCCCAGCCCGGTGCGGGCCAGAATCCGGGGGGCGCCCCCGGAGTGGCGGACCGCCGGATCGGGATGACCCCCGGCGCCTGGTAGCCGATGTGGCCATCGACGTCGGCGTAGACGAGGTTCTGGGAGGGGACGTCGAACAGGCTCGCCGCCGCCCGGAACTGGTCCCAGTCGTCTGCCCGGTTCAAGGCGAAGATCGCGTCCGCGGTCCGGCCCGGGCGCAGGGCGGTCCAGGCCAGGGACACCTCGAACCGGCTGTTCTGGGCGGCGCCCCGCACGACCGAACGGTCGCCGGCCTCGCTGACCGCGGGGATCGCGTCCGAGAGGATCGGGCCGTGGGTGGTGCTGCGCACGGTGACCGACTCGTCTGGCGCGCCAGCGACCTTGATCGTCTCGACCCGCTGCGTGAGGGGGACCTGGACCCCGTCGCGCAGGTAGGTCGGCCCCGAGACCTGCTCGAGGTAGAAGTCCGTGACGTCGGGCCCGAGGTTGGTGAACCCCCACGCGATCTTGTTGTTGTGACCGATGACGACGCCCGGCAGCCCCGAGAAACTGAAGCCCGACACCTGGAACGGGCACACCGCACTCACGGTGCGGCACTGGAGGTTGACCTGGCTCCAGATGCTGGGAATCCCCAGGTTGAGGTGGGGGTCGTTGGCCAGCAGCGGTTTGCCGGTCGTGCTGTGGGCGCCGTCGACCACCCACGAGTTCGAGCCGATGTCCGAGCCCCGGCCGAGTTGTTGTGGCACGGCCTCGATGGCGGCCGCGGCCCGGTCGAGCGCGCCCTGCCCGTCGATCGTCGTGAAGGCTGCGGGCACGGCCGTCGCAGCAGCCTCCGTCGCCGCCGGCGGCGCCCACTCCTCCGCCGACAGGATCGGGGGGTTCCTGGTGCTCGGGTACGGCGGGTAGAGCGCCGCGATCTGCTTGACCGGGATCCGCCGGCTGAGTCGGGCCCGGGTCAGCTCACTGTCGTAGTCGCCGCGCAGGTCCCAGGCCATCGCCTTGAGCCAGGCCAGCGAGTCGACGGGGGTCCACGGCTCGACCCGGTAGTCCGGGTTGCTGCGCTCCAGCAGGGTGTACTCGAGGGACATGTTTCCGGGTGAGCCGGAGCGCCGGATGTAGGCGTTGACCCCCTCGGCATAGGCCTGGAGGTACTGGCGGGTCGCGGGCTCGAGCTTGGGCAGCTCCTGCTCGGCCACCTGGCGCCAGCCCATCGTGCGGATGACCCGATCGGTCTCCACCCCGCCGGCGCCGACCAGCTCGGAGAGGCGGCCGGCGGTGATGTGCCGGCGCAGGTCCATCTCGAAGAAGCGGTCCTGTGCGCTGACGAAGCCCTGGGCGCGGAAGAGGTCGGCGGCATTGTCCGCGGTGATCGTCGGGATCCCCTGCGCGTCCCGGGTCACCTGCACGCTGCTGGTCAGCCCGTCGATGTGCAGGTCCCCACCGGTCTGCGGGAACGGTCGGCGGACCGTGGCGATGGCGAGGATGCCGGCTGCCACGACCGCCAGCACGAGCAGGACGATCACGGAGAGACCGGCACGGCGGGCGAGCTTCATCCGGGACACCCTAGGAGACTAGGCCACCAGCGCTCTGGGGTGGTGGATGGTTGGATTGGTCCACCACCCGCCCTGCTCAGGAGCCGCTCGTGCACGCCGCCGTGTCGATCACCTCCTCGGGGATGACCCTCGACGACCTGACGCGGGTGTTCCTCATCGGCTCGATCGTGCTGCTCGTCGCGGTCGCAGCCGTGCGCGTGTCGGTCCGGTCCGGGTTGCCCTCGCTGCTGCTCTATCTCGGACTCGGGCTGCTGCTCGGCGACCTCGGGGCCGGGGTCCAGTTCGACTCGGCCTCGACCACCCGCGTCCTCGGTTATGCCGCGCTCGTGCTCATCCTCGCCGAGGGCGGGATCTCGACCTCGTGGTCCAACATCCGCGACTCGGTCAGGCCGGCTGCGCTCCTGTCGACGGTCGGGGTCGTCGTGTCGGTCCTGGTCGTCGCCCTCGCCGCACACACGCTTTTGCCCCTCTCGTGGACCATCTCCCTGCTCATGGGCGCGATCGTCTCCTCGACGGACGCTGCGGCGGTCTTCGCGGTGCTGCGCAACGTCCCCCTGCCCAACCGGCTCTCCGGGATGCTGGAGGCGGAGGCCGGGTTCAACGACGCGCCGATCGTCATCCTCGTCGTCGCGTTTGCTGCTCAGGGCGCCCCCGGGGGCGAGCCACTGGCCTGGTACTCGTTGTTGGGGGATGCCGTGCTCGAGCTCGCCGGGGGCGTCGCCGTCGGTCTGCTCGTCGGCTGGCTCGGCGGCCAGCTGCTGCGGCGCGTGGCGAGCAGCTCCTCGGCGCTGTTCTCCATCGGGATCCTGGCGCTCACCGTCTTTGCCTACGCCGCCGGCTCAGCGCTCCACGTCTCGGGGTTCCTCGCCACCTATCTCGCGGCGCTCGTCCTCGGCAACCTGTCGCTGCCGCACCGGGTGGCGGTCCAGTCCTTTGCAACGGCCACCGGGTGGATCGCGCAGATCGGGCTCTTCGTCATGCTCGGGCTGCTGGCCGTCCCGCACCGCCTCGGCGACCAGATCGTCCCCGCCATCGTCATCGGACTCGTCCTGCTCCTCGTGGCGCGCCCGCTCTCAGTGCTCACGTCGACGATCTGGTTCCGGATCGGGTGGCGTGATCAGGCCTTCCTGTCCTGGGCCGGGCTGCGCGGCGCGGTCCCCGTCGTGCTCGCCACCGTGCCGCTGACCACCGGAACCCCCGACACCGAGTGGATCTTCGACCTGGTCTTCATGCTCGTCGTCGTCTTCACCCTGGTGCAGGGCACCACGCTCGGCTGGGTCGCCAAGCGCCTCGGCCTGGTCGAGGAGGTCACCACCGTCGACGTCGACCTCGAGTCGATGCCGCTGGCCGAGATCGGGGCCGATGTCCTGCAGGTCACCATCGGTGACCGTTCCCGGCTGCACGGGGTCGCCGTCTTCGAGATGCGCCTGCCGCACGGGGCCAACGTGACCCTCATCGTCCGCGGCGGCAACAGCTTTGTCCCGGACCACAACACGACCCTGCGCCGCGGTGACCGGATGCTCATCGTGGCCACCTCGAGGGTGCGGGCCGCCACCGAGGAGCGGCTGCGCCGGATCAGTGCTGACGGCCGCCTCGCCGGGTGGACGTAGACTCGTCTTCGCTCCACTCCCCCGCGATCCCGAGGTTGCCCTGTGCCCACTTATTCCTATGCGTGCAAGCACTGCGGCCACGCCTTCGACATCCACCAGTCCTTCACCGACGACACCCTCGTCGAATGCCCCGAGTGCAGGACGGCCAGCCTGCGCAAGGTGATCTACCCGGTCGGCATCTCCTTCAAGGGCTCAGGCTTCTACCGGACCGACTCCAAGGCGTCCGCCAAGGCAGCCGCGGCCTCGAAGTCGAGCTCGGGTGCTGACTCAGCTGCCGGCTCGACATCCGGGAACGGATCGGACGCCTCGAGCGCCCCGTCCTCGTCGCCGACCCCCTCCAGCACGTCATCGTCCACGAGCACGTCAACGTCGGCACCCGCGAGCGCCAAGAAGAGCGGTTCGTCCACAGCCTCCTGACCCCGTCGGCGTCATCCACAGCCCTTGACGTATGCCGCTGAGCGCGCCGAGCGATCACCCTAGGCTGGCGCCCATGACCTCCTCGACACGACCCACGTCCTCGCAGCCCGGCCGGTCCCCAGCCCGTGCCGAGATCGGCGTCATCGGTGGCTCGGGCCTCTACGACTTCCTCGATGACTACGACACGGTCACCGTCCACACGCCCTACGGGGCCCCGAGCGACCCGCTCGTCATCGGCGAGGTCGAGGGTCGGCTGGTGGCCTTCGTGGCGCGGCACGGGCGTGGTCACCGCTTCGCCCCCCACCGGGTCAACTACCGGGCCAACCTGTGGGCGTTGCGCGCGGTCGGGGTCCGTCAGGTCCTCTCACCGTGCGCGGTGGGGTCGCTCCGGTCCGAGTACGGCCCCGGAACCATCGTGGTCCCCGACCAGATCATCGATCGGACGTGGGGACGGGAGCACACGCTCTACGCGGAGGAGGGCCCGGTCGTGCACGTGGGCTTCTCCGATCCCTACTGCCCGAACGGGCGCGCAGCCGCGATCGAGGCAGTGGGTCGCTCCACGCTCCAGTCGGTGGCCGACGGCACCCTCGTCGTCATCAACGGCCCGCGGTTTTCCTCTCGGGCCGAGTCGCGCCTGCATCAGGCCGCCGGCGGGAGCATCGTCGGGATGACGACGATGCCCGAGGCCGGGATCGCCCGGGAGCTGGCCTTGTGCTTCACGACCATCGCGATGGTGACCGACGCCGACGCCGGGGTCGAGGGCGAGGCCGGGGTGACCCACGAGGAGGTGCTCGCTGCCTTCGCCGGCAACGTCGGGCACCTCAAAACGATCCTGCGTGAGGCCATCGGTCTCCTGCCCGCCCACGAGCCCGACGCCGAGGCGTCCTGCTCCTGCCGCCACAGCCTCGACGGCATCGAGCTCCCGTTCGCCCTGCCGTGATGGACCGGTCAGGGAGAGACCAGCCAGAGAGGAACCAGCCAGAGAGGAACCAGCCAGAGCCTCAGTCGACCCGTCCACGCCGCCGGACGTTCTGGCCAGGGCGTCCGGCGCTCCAGCCAGGGCGTGCGGCGCTCCAGCCAGGGCGTGCGGCGACGATCCGGTCCGGGCGTCCGGCGCTCCAGCCAGGGCGTGCGGCGACGATCTGGTCCGGGCGTGCGGCCCCCCGATCAGGGCGTCCCGACGCCAGGGCCCGGCTGCCCCTGCGCCGGCGGCAGGCCCGACGGGACCGGCTCCGTCGGTGGAGCGCAGCCCTGCTCGCCGGACTGGCTGCGTTCGTGGTCGTGACGGCACTGGGGTCCACGCGCAGTGAGCAGTCGGGGGTGGCCACGCTCGTCGCCGGTCGCGACCTGCCTGCAGGCGCCGTCCTGGCTCGAGACGATGTGGTGCTCACCACCCGCCCGGCCGGGCAGCGACCGGAAACGGGGCTCACGGCCTACGGCGACGTCATTGGCCAGATGACGGCGGGTCCGGTCGCGGCGCGCGACGTGCTGACTCCAGAGCGCCTGGTGGG
>JBDTAU010000515.1:0-2933 GCA_039924465.1 Dermatophilaceae bacterium | reverse complement strand
CGGCTGCCGTCGGGAGGGTCGACCTTGGTCCAGTGGAAGGCGGCGATCTCGTCGGGGTCCGCCCGAGGCACGATGAGGATCAGGCCGGCCGGGTCGAACCAGGCCTGCGCCATCCGCTGATCGAGGTCCGCCCGGTCCAACGATCCCTGCTCCGGGTGGTGGACGAAGGCGGCTGCATTGACCGCGAGCCACTCGGCTTCGTCTCGGCCCGGCTCGAAGGGCCGCACGAGATAGGTCCCGGGCAGGTCGACCGCAGGCCAGGGCGTGCCCCCGGTGAGGGAGCGGTGCATGACATGGAGTGACCGGACCGGCGTGAGGCCCCGGGCGCTCGCGAAGCCACCGGCCGCCGCGTTGTCGTCGTGACTCCAGATCCGCACGTCGGCGGGAAGGGCGTCCAACAGGGCTGACCCCACCCCGGTGCGTCGGGCATCGGGTGCGACGAACAACTCGGCCGACGCCGGCTCGTTCGCCTCACCGGAGCGCACCTGCGCGTAGCCCGCGAGGACCGGAGCGGGGGCACCCCGGTCATCGGCAGGCTCCGGGTCGGCAGACCCGTCGTCGTGGCGGGCCAGCAGGTGCCAGACCCCATTCCTGTCCCTGTCCACGTCCCTGTCCACGTCCCCGGCGTCAAGCGAGAGCCGGAACTGCTCCGACAGGGGGCTGGCGCCATCGGCGAGAGTGGTGGCCGTCACTGCCGCGAGCACGCTAGAGGACTCCGCAGCCGTGAGGGGGCGCTGGGCATCTCGTCGGAGGACAGTCACGGTGGGCATGCACGCAGTCCATCACACGGGGCGCTGGGCCCGTGAGAATCGTTGCGTCCTGACGCCCCCACGCGGCACCGGACCGGGCTAGGGTCGCAAAGATGCGCTGCGGGGAGCGTCGTTCGCAACTCACACAGCAAAGGGATGACTCATGTCTCGACCCACCCGACGCCTTGCAGGCGTCGCCATCGCGGGCATCGCGGTGGCCGGCCTCGTCGCGGCGCCTGCCGTAGCAGGCAATGGCGACGGCAACAACGGAAACGGCAAAGGCAACACGACCGCCACGTCCAACAACGGCAAGAGCAACAACGCCAACAACGGGAACGGCAACAAGAGCAACAACGGAAAGGGCAACCCTCAGGGCCCGCTCCTCGACATCCAGCTCCTGTCCTTCAACGACTTCCACGGCAACCTCCAGCCACCGAGCGGCTCGAGCGGCCGGATCCAGGTCGGCCCGACCGACGTTGACACCGTCAACGTGGGAGGTGTCGAATACCTTGCCACGCACCTCGCGCAGGCTCGAGCCGGGCACAAGAACACGCTCACTGTGGCGGCCGGGGACATCGTCGGCGCCTCGCCACTGCTGTCCGCCGCTTTCCACGACGAGCCGACGATCGAGTCGATGAACCTGCTCGGGCTCGACGTCACTGCTGTCGGCAACCACGAGTTCGACGAGGGCTTCAAGGAGTTGCAGCGCTTGCAGAAGGGTGGCTGCATCGACGACGGGAACGGCGCCAACAACCAGGACTCCTGCCCCGCAGGCACGTTCGCCGGCGCGAAGTTCCAGTACCTCGCCGCCAACGTGTTCGAGACCGCGACAGGCAAGACGATCCTGCCGGCCTACACGATCAAGAACGTCAACGGCGCCAAGATCGCCTTCATCGGCATGACCCTCAAGGACACGCCCAACATCGTCACCGCGGCAGGGGTTGCCGGCCTGACATTCACCGACGAGGTCAAGACGGCCAACGCACTGGTGCCCGTGCTGAAGAAGAAGAACGTCAACGCGATCGTCGTGCTCATCCACCAGGGTGGGCTGCCCCCGGCCAAGACGCCTTTCGACTACACCTGTCAGGGCGGTGGAAGCCTGTCCGCGGACTCACCGATCATCCCGATCGCCGAGAAGCTCGACCCCGCGATCGACATGGTCATCTCCGGTCACACGCACCAGCCCTACGTCTGCGACATCAAGGACCCCAAGGGCCAGTCACGGCTCGTCACGTCGGCCTCGTCGTTCGGGCGCCTCTTCACCGAGACCAACCTCAAGTACGACCGTCGCACCAACGACATCGTGCGCGCCTCGGTGGCCGGCTCCAACATGGTCGTGACCCGGACCGTCCCGGCCGATCGGGCGCAGACCGCGCTCATCGCGAAGTACACCGAGCTGGTCAAGGCGATCGCCGAGAAGGTCCTCGGCCAGATCAAGGGCACAGAGGTGAGCCGCACCCAGAACGCGGCGGGTGAGTCGCCACTCGGCGACATGATCGCCGATGCCCAGCTCGCCGATAAGTCGGTGGTCACGAATGGCAAGACCCCGGTCATCGCCTTCATGAACCCGGGCGGGATCCGGACCGACCTGGTTGCCGACGCGTCCGGCAACATCACCTACGAGGCGGCGTTCACGGTGCAGCCGTTCAACAACTACCTCGTCTCGATGGACCTGACCGGTCAGGGGATCTATGACCTGCTGAACCAGCAGATCAGTGGTCTCAACGCCGCCTCGAACAAGATCCTGCAGATCAGTAAGGGCTTCACCTACAGCCGCACCACGTCGGCTGTCATCGAGGGGTCCGTAGCGATCAACGGCAAGCCGATCGACAAGGAAGCGACCTACCGGATCGTCACCAACAACTTCCTCTCCGACGGTGGTGATGGCTTCCCGGCCTTCAAGGCGGGCACCGACAAGTACTTCGGTGGCCTCGACATCGATGGGTTCGCCGCCTACCTGACGGCCAACTCGCCCTACACGCCACTCGTGCCTGACCGCATCACGCTGGTGAAGTGATCGGCTCAGCCCGGCATGGCGACCCTGCGGGGTCAGATGGGCGCAGGCGTGGGGTCACTGCTCGCGGTCGGGGCCATCGTCAACCTCGCCACCGTCATCTCCTGAACGAAAGTGGCCACTCGACTGGGTGCGGGATGAAAGTGGCCACTCGACTGGGTGCAGGGGCC
>JBDTAU010000514.1:0-3228 GCA_039924465.1 Dermatophilaceae bacterium | reverse complement strand
CAGTGAAGGTGAGCCTGTTGGGTGTCCGAGGCTCGATTCCATCGAGCTCTCCGGAGATGGTGGGCGTGGGTGGTCACACCTCCTGCGTCAGCATCGCCCACGACGATGGTCCGGCGTGCCTGCTCCTGGACGCCGGTACAGGCATCACCCGGACCCAGCCGAGTCTCGGGGCCGGCCCGTTCCGCGGAACCGTGATCCTCGGCCACCTCCATTGGGACCATGTCATCGGCCTGCCCTTCTTCGAGGCCGGCGACCGGGAGGACGCGCGCGTCGACCTCCTGCTACCCGCGCAGGGACAGCCTGCCGAGTCATTGCTCGCACGACTGATGTCCCCGCCCCTGTTCCCCATCACACCGAGCCAGTTGCGTGGGACCTGGACCTTCGACACCTACGACGAGGGGCACCGTGACTGCGAGGGCTTCGCCGTCCGAGCCCTGGAGATCCCGCATGGCGGTGGCCGGACCATGGGCCTGCGGGTCAGCGATGGCACCCACGTGCTGGCCTACCTCTCCGATCACGCGCCACAGTTCCTGGGTCCCGGGCGTCAGGGCGTCGGTGAGCTCCATCGCAACGCGCTCGAGCTCGCGGCCGGAGCCGACCTGCTCATCCACGACGCGCAGTACACCGCGGCAGAGCTCGCCCGTCGAGGCAACTTCGGTCACGCAGCCGCCGAGTATGCCGTGCTGCTCGCCCGTGAGGCCGGGGTGCGGGGGTTGCTCCTGTCTCACCACGACCCAGCGCGAACCGATGCCGAGGTGGTGGCCCTCACTGCTGCCGCCCAGGCCTGGGGGCGACCCGGACTCACCGTTGGCTTCGCCCGGGAGGACCTGGTCCTCGACCTGAGCAGCGAACACGCCCTTCGGAGCATCGTCCCGGCGTCCTGATCCGGACCGGTCGCCTCAGAGGGGTCGCACTCGTTGGACCGGAGGCAGCCAGAGTCGGTTGCGGGCGGGAAGCGGGTCACCCAGCGAACACCCATCCCCGCAGGATGAGCCACACGCTACCCAGAACCTCAGTGAGTTCACGGATACTTGCGCGCTTCGATCCGCGCAGGCTGAGGTCATCCGAATCATGCGCACCGAGGAGATCACCCATGCCGACGCCGAGACTCATCAACGCGGCCCTTGAGACCGTGCCGGACCGTCGCCGATCGCGCGTCCTCCTCACCGTCCTTCTCGCTGTAAGTCTGGTCCTGGCCCTGGCCACGGCGCTGGCCCAGTCCGCCGTCGCGAGAGCCTCGACGCGGCTGAGCACGCCTACCAGCATTCAGGTCCGAGCCTTCTCCGACCCCAGCCTGATCGCTCGGCTCTCAGGGGCACCAGCTGCCTCGATTCCCACGGTCCTCGCGGGCGCGGGTGACACCTTCCTTGTCGAAGTCACCCTGACGAAGAACGGTGACGGCGCGGCCTACAAAACTGACCAGACCGTGACTTTCAGCGCCTCCGGCCCGGGCCAGATCACGCCGGGCACTGCAACGATCCCCCAGGGCGTGACACGCTCGGTGTTCCCGGTCTCCTACTCCGCGGCCGCCGCCGACGTGCGGGTCACCGCGACCGTCGGGCGCGGGAAGTCGGCCCTCGTCGGCACCGGCACGGCCTTCCGCGTCGAGAAGGTGCTGCGCTGGGTGTCCGGCGACGACCCGGCTCTCACCACGGGCAACGTGGGCTCCGACGGCGACGGCTGCGCGGTCGTCGACGCCACGAACCCCATGTGCGCGAAGATCCTGTTGCCGGTCGGCGCCACCAGTGATCTCGCCCTGTCGCTCGGCCCCTGTTCCGCGGCGGACTCGTGTCGTGGCGGTGGCCTCGTGACCCAGTTGATCGCCAACCTCCGCGGCGCGGACGGGAACCTGTATGACCGCTCCCACCCGGCCACGATGGTCATCCTCTGCGACAAGACAGTGTGTGGCAATGCCGGCGTTCCCCACTTCACTGCGCTCTGGTCGCAGAACGCGACCGGGGCGCTGGCCACAGTCCCAGCCTGTGCGGCCAAGGGGGTCATCGACGCCGAACTCACTTTCTGCACCGACTACAGGTCCAGCAAGCGCGATGGCGCCGGGGACCTCCACCTCTACGTGTTGTTCCTCGCCGACGTCC
The DNA here is from genome assembly GCA_039924465.1 of Dermatophilaceae bacterium. Lineage (GTDB taxonomy): Bacteria > Actinomycetota > Actinomycetes > Actinomycetales > Dermatophilaceae > JAKDLQ01. Next base: position 1,132 of record JBDTAU010000514.1, on the reverse strand, counting down.
GCGGCGCCATCTAGCCGACCGGGGGCCCGACCCCAAACCACCGCCGCATCCACTGCACCTTCGAGACGGTCTGGGCACTACCGACGCGCTCGTGATCTGCGCTCGGCTCGCCAGCCTTGGGCTTAGCGCGCCACCGGGTGATGGTCGAGGCGGCATCTTCGTCGTGGATCCGCAGTGACAAGCCGGCCGCCAGCAGGGCCACGGCCGCGGCGGTCAGGAACGCGACACGGTAGGCGGTCAGGTCCGGGGCCAGCTGGCCACTCGGGTGTGAGAAGGGGCCGACGGCCACCACGACACTCGTCAAGACCGCCACCCCCACGGCGCCACCGAGCTGGCGCCCGGTGTTGAACAACGTGGACGCGTCGCCCATCTTCTCCTGCGCGATGGTGGCGAACGCAGCAGTCTGGGTGGGGATGAACACCCCAGACATCCCGAGACCGATGCAGAACAAGATCAGCCGGGCCCACCACAGACTCGTGCTCGGCCCGATCGCCACCAGCGACGCGATGGCTGCGGCCGTCAGGACCAGACCGCCGAACATGATCCGGCGGGGGCCGGACACCGGGTAGAAGCGCTTGGCGGTGAACTGGACACCGACCAGCACGCCGATCGCTTCGGGGAACGTGCTCAGCCCGGACTGCAACGCGCTCAGGCCGAGCCCGTCCTGGTAGAACAGCGACACCAGGTAGATCGTGCCGATGAACGCGACCGACGCCAGGAACATGACACCGTTGGAGACAGCGAAGAGTCGATCGGCCAGCAACCGCAGATCCAGCAAGGGATCACGGTGGCGCAGTTCCACCACGACCAACGCCGCGAGCAGTGCCACACCCGCGACGCAGGCAGCCTGGATCGGCCGATGCGTCCAACCGGTGATCGGCCCCTCGGAGAGCCCATACATGACTAGTCCCAGGCCCGCTCCGGCCAGCACAAAGCCCCAGACGTCGAACGTGCCGGAGGGCCCCAGCTTCTGCTCCGCCAAGAACACCGCCCCGAACACGAGAGCAGCCAGCCCGATCGGGACATTCACGAAGAAGACCCAGCGCCAGGACAGGTTGGTCACGAACACGCCGCCCAGGACCGGTCCGACCGCTGGAGCCAAAGCGGTCGGCACGACCAGGATGCTCGACGC
>JBDTAU010000513.1:0-2850 GCA_039924465.1 Dermatophilaceae bacterium | reverse complement strand
ACTGGTCCGCCCGGCCTCTGAACGGCGTTTACGCGGCGATCTTCATTGATGCGATTCGCAAGTGAAGATCCGTGACGGGCAGGTCGCTAACCGGCCCATATAGGTTGCGTCCCTCTGAGTGGTGTGGTTTCGCGTTGGTGAGCGTTGCTTCGTTGACGTGAAGAGCCACCGTGGGATGGTCAGTGAGTAACGACTAAACCACTCACGAAGGACACAAACCACGATGGCTCTTGACCAGTCTGCCCTGCTCGACCTGCTCGCTCAATTGAAACTCACCGATGTCACCGACCGGATCCGAGTCGCGACAGAAACCCTGTATCAGGAGCTGATCGATGCGGAAGCGACCGCGGTGATCGGTGCGTCCCTGTTCGAGCGCACCAGCGGCCGCACCACTCATCGCAACGGAGCTCGCGCCCGGACCCTGACCACCACGGCGGGAGACCTCGATTTGAGGATCCCGAAGCTGCGTGCCGGGTCGTTCTTTCCTGCCCTTTTGGAGCGGCGTCGCCGGGTCGACCAGGCCCTGTTCGCGGTCGTGATGGAGGCCTACGTCCACGGCGTCTCGACCCGCAAGGTCGACGATCTGGTCAAAGCGCTCGGCGCGGACACCGGCATCTCCAAATCCGAGGTGTCCCGGATCTGCGCCGACCTCGACGCGGAAGTGGCCCAGTTCCGCGACCGGACCCTGGCCGCGCAGGACTTCCCCTACGTGTTCCTCGATGCCACCTACTGCAAGGCCAGGGTCGGACACCGCATCGTGTCCCAGGCCGTCGTGGTCGCGGTGGGTGTCGCGGCGGACGGGCGCCGGGAAGTGCTCGGCTTCGACGTCGGAGACAGCGAGAACGAAGGCTTTTGGACCGAGTTCCTGCGGACGCTGAAGACCCGCGGACTGGCCGGGGTGAAGCTGGTCATGTCCGACGCCCACACCGGGCTGAAGAAAGCCATCGGCACCGTGTTCCAGGGCGCCGGCTGGCAGCGCTGCCGGGTCCACTTCATGCGCAACGTCCTGGCGGTGGTGCCGAAAGGATCGCAGGAGATGGTGGCCTCGATCATCCGCACCATCTTCGCCCAACCCGATGCCGAGCACATTCACAAGCAGTTCGGCGAGGTCACGACCATGCTCGGCCGCTCCCACCCGAAGGTCGCCGTCATGCTCACCGACGCCCAACCCGACCTGCTCGCCTTCGCCGTGTTCCCGCAGCGCCATTGGCGACAAATCTGGTCGACGAACCCGTTGGAACGGGTGAACAAGGAGATCAAGCGCCGCACCGACGTGGTCGGCGTGTTCCCCAACGCGGCGGCCCTGTTACGCCTGGCCGGGTCGGTCCTGATCGAGCAGCACGACGAGTGGGAAGCCGCCGAACGCCGCTACTTCTCTGAAGCCTCGATGCTCGAGCTGACCACCATGAACAGCCCCATCGAGGTCATCGCCGAGGCGGTGATCCTCCCCGAACTGACCGCCGCCTAAACTAGAACAACTGACCCGCACGGTGTCGAGAAACTCCACCACTCAGCGGGACGTGACCCGACTTGATCCGACGAGCTGTCGACAGGGAGCCCGAAGACCTTCCTGGCTTGGAATACCTCCTCGGTTGCTCTCATCCATCCAAGGATCGATCAGTAGCATCCAGCCTGTCATGACCGGCCGTCCGTTTGTACGGCCCTTTTCGTCGTGGACGGCCCGTCAATGCTTGAGCGTTTGCGCCGGGAACAGTTGCGCTTGGAGCAGGTCAGCTGCAGCCGCCGTTCCCCGGCTGGCGCGGATCGCCGCTCCGAGGCGTTCGGCCTTCTGTCGATACGAGCCATCGGCCAGCATCCGCTCGACAACCGCGCGGATCTCGGCAGGCGACGAGGACGATGGCAAGGTGGTCCCTGCGCCCTTCTCTTCTATCGCGCGGCCGATGATGACCTGATCGAACATGAGGTTCACTGGCAGGATGACGAGCGGCAGATCGTGCGCCAGGGCGAGCATCGTAGTCGAGTGTCCGCCGTGCCCGACGACAAGGGAGGCCGTAGGCATGACCTCGGTGTGCCGGAGGTAGCGGTGCAGTTCGGCATTCGCAGGTGCCAGCAGTTCGTCGGGATCAACGGCGGGGCCGGTCGTAACGAGTACCCGAACAGCGAGATCTCCGAGGGCATCGAGGATCTTTTGAAGAACCTGAGCCTGCCCCGCAATGTACGTCGTGCTCAAACTCACCAGGATGACCGGGGTTGTTGGCCACGTGACACTCCTGGCAACCTCTGGTAACACCGGCCCCGTGTACTGGAGCGACAAGGTCGAGCCGGGATGAGCGGGTCGGTCGAATTCCCTGAGGGTTGCGACGATGACGAGGCCGGCTTCGGCCCACAATTTCCGCGGACGGAAACCAGCGATCCGCGCGACCATCCCTGGGGCACCGCTGGCCATCTTCCGGTCGATGGCGTCATAAAGAGAGTGCACGAGCACGGCACGGCGAAGCCCCGCCTGTGCGGCCGCATGCAACGCCCCGAAGAGCAGACAGTCGATAACGACCAAGTCGGTCGGTGTTTTCTCGACGTCTGCGATCAGATCACGGCCGAGGCTGCGCCCGGTGAGGAGCCCGAGAAAACCAAGGGCATTTTTGATAGCACCTCGTTTAGCTGTTGCGGTCCACGAACCCGGCTTGCTGTATGGGGCGAACCCGAACCCCTCGCACTCGAGGGTCCCACGCTGCTGCGCTTGGCCGAGGAAGCGTACCTCCTCACCCCGACGCCGTAGTTCCTTCGCTATCTCTACTGCCGGAGCGACGTTCCCGCCGCCGTCCCAGGTGACGAAAAGGATTCGAGACATCTCAGTTCCCTTCTTTCGGCGACGCGAGGATCGCGTCTACA
>JBDTAU010000512.1:0-4489 GCA_039924465.1 Dermatophilaceae bacterium | reverse complement strand
GCGCACGCCCCCGCGGCCTATCCCGAGGTGAATCAGCTGACCAGCGTGCTGCGTCGGGCTTCGGCGAAGGCGGATCGCCCTGACCTGCTCTCGTTGTGGGCCGGGACCGGCTGGCGCGACATCCGCGCGGTACCGGCGAGCGTGGTCGTAGCCGAGTTCGCGGCGGTGCCGCGCTGACCTTCGGCCGTGCCGCGGCTGACCTACGGCGCTGCAGCGCTGACTCGCGACTACGGTGTCGTCATGCCGTCCGCCGAAGGAAACCTGACCTGGCTCCCCGCTGCCGACCGCCCGGACCTCATGGCCGCCCCGGTCGCTGCTGCGATCACCTCGGTGCCGGGGGCCCGCGTGGCCAGCATCGACCCGACCCTGGCCGACACCGCCGCCTTCTGTGCGGCCTATGACGTAGCCGCCGGAGCATCCGCGAACTGTGTCGTCGTCGAGGCGCGGAGGGGAGAGACCTCCACCCTGGCCGCGGTCATGGTGCTCGCCACCGACCGGGCGGACATCAACCGGGTCGTGCGCCAGCACCTCGGTGCGCGCAAGATCTCCTTCGCCGACCAGGCCAAGACCCAGGAGCTCACGGGGATGCAGCAGGGGGGGATCACCCCGGTGGGCCTGCCGGAGGGCTGGCCGATCCTCGTCGACGAGCGCGTCGTGGCTGCGGGGGTGGTCGTCATCGGCGCAGGGCTGCGGGCGGCGAAGTTGCTCGTTGACGGGGCCGCTCTCGCGAGGCTGCCGCACGCCGAGACCCTCGCCCTGGCGAGCGAACGGTCTTGATACCCTCCGGGGTATGTCTAGCGTGCTCTCCGACTCGATGACCGAGGCCCCTGCCCTGACCCGGCCGCACCTGCGTCTCGGGATCGCCCTCTTGGCGGCTGCAGTGACCCTCCTCGTCATCGGCCTGCCCTCGGACATCATCCCCAACCCGGTCTTCGGTCGCGAGGTCCCCGTCCGGGTCTGGGAGTTGCCGGTCCTCGTCGCGACGAGCGCGCTCACCGGGCTGTGGTTCGGCCTCCAGCAGCGCGGTGACGAGACGGACCGGAGCAGTGTCCCGACGCTGGGAGCCGCGGGTCTGGCGATGTTCGCCGTGGCCTGCCCGGTGTGCAACAAGATCGTGCTGCTGGCTCTCGGCACGTCGGGGGCGTTGGGGATCTGGGCCCCGCTCCAGCCGTGGCTGGCAGGGCTGTCCCTGACCGTCCTGCTCGGCTCGGTCGCCTACGCCGCCCGGCGGCGTCCCTGCGCCGACGGGTCCTGCCGCACCGACTGACGTGCGTCGGGGGTGCCGCTACGGTGAAGGGCGTGAGCACCTCCACCACGATGACGTACCGGCACCTCGGCGACAGCGGCCTGACCGTCTCGACCGTGGGCCTCGGCTGCAACAACTTCGGCCGACGGCTCGACCAGTCGGGGACCAACGACGTCGTGCGCCGAGCGCTCGAGGCCGGGATCACGCTCTTCGACACCGCTGACATCTACGGCCAGGGGGCCAGCGAGGAGATGCTGGGTCTCGCGCTCGGGGCGGATCGGGAAAACGTCATCGTCGCAACGAAGTTCGGGATGGACATGCAGGGCGCCAACGGTCCGGACTGGGAAGCCCGCGGATCGCGCCGCTACATCCGCAAGGCGGTCGAGGCCAGCCTGCGCCGGCTCGGCACTGAGTGGATCGACCTCTACCAGTTCCACCGCCCGGACCCGGTGACGCCGATCGAAGAGACTCTGCACGCCCTCGACGAGCTCGTTCGCGAGGGCAAGGTCCGCTACCTGGGCTCGAGCAACTTCACCGGCTGGCAGGTCGTCGACGCCGACTGGGTGGCGCGGTCCGGCGGGACCCAACGCTTCGTCTCTGCCCAGAACGAGTACTCGCTCCTCCAGCGCGACGTCGAGGACGACGTCGTCCCGGCCTGCGAGCACGTCGGCGTCGGGCTGATCCCGTTCTTCCCGCTCGCCTCCGGACTGCTCACCGGGAAGTACCGTCGCGGGGAGGAGGCTCCCGAGGGCAGTCGCCTCGCCGGTCAGGACCCTCGGCTCGCGGAGGCCGACTGGGACGTCATCGATCGGTTGGAGGCGTTTGCGGCCGAGCGCGACGCGACGATCCTCGACGTGGCCATCGGCGGGCTCGCGGCCGCGCCAGCGGTGGCCTCGGTCATCGCCGGCGCCACCTCACCCGAGCAGGTTGACGCCAACGCGAGGGCCGGGTCGTGGCAGCCGACGTCGGATGATCTCGCCGCCCTCGACGCCATCACCGCCGGTCACGACTGACCAGCCACCTGTTCGACCCCGGACCTGCTTGACTGGGGCCATGTCCCACGAGTTGCGAGTGATCCCCATCCCCGGCCATGGTGCCGAAGACGTCCTCGTCACCGAGGCCGGAGTCTTCACCGGGACCGACGACGGCAGCATCTTCCGGATCACTCGGGACGGCGATCGCATCGAGCGGGTGGCCGCCACCGGTGGCCGGCCGCTGGGGATCGAGTCGCTCCCGGACGGCAAGCTGCTCGTGTGCGATGCCCACTCGGGCCTGCTCTCGGTCGACCCGGACTCCGGGTCCGTCGCGACGTTGGTGCGCGAGATCGACGGTCGCCCGATGCGCTTCTGCAACAACGCGGCGGTCAGCAGCAGCGGCGACATCTACTTCTCCGACACGTCCACGGAGTACAGCATCGAGCAGTGGAAGGCCGACCTGGTCGAGGACACCCGCACGGGACGGTTGCTCGTCCGTCGCTCCGATGGCTCGGTCGAGGTGCTGCTCACCGCGCTGGCCTTCGCCAACGGGGTGGCGCTCGCGCCGGACGAGTCGTTCGTCGCGGTGGCCGAGACCGCCGCGCGGACCGTCGTGCGCCTCTGGCTCACGGGGCCACGCTCCGGGCAGCGCGACCTCCTGGTGGACGACCTGCCGGGCTATCCCGACAACATCTCACTCGGTAGCGATGGCCTCATCTGGGTCAGCATCGCCTCGCCGAAAGATCCGGTCGTCGAGGGCCTGCAGCGTGGCCCCATGGTGCTGCGCCGGGCCGCGACCAAGATCCCGGCCGCGATCCAACCCAAGCCCAAGCGGACGGTCCGGGCGATGGCCTTCCGCCCGGACGGCGCGCTGGCCCGCGACGAGCAGGTCCGCACCGACCGCTTTCACATGGTGACCGGGGTGCGGGAGCATTCCGGTCTGCTCTGGCTCGGCAGCCTGGAGGAGCCCGCGATCGCCGTTTTGGACCTCACCTGAAGCCCTCCCCCTCCGCTCGGAGGCTCAGGCCAGCGGCGGGCGGCCCAGGTCCAGGGGGTAGCTGAACGTGTAGGCGGCGACGCGGCGGGCCCGGGGATTGCCCTGACCGACGCGGCGATACCGCTCGATGACCTGCGCGATCTCGGCTGTCATGGCCCGCAGCTGCTCGGTCGTGACGAGCACCATGGCGTCCCGGCCGGAGCTCGTGTCCTGCCAGTCCAGTGGCCAGTCCCCGGCGACCGCGAGCCAGCGGTCATACTGCTCCGCGAAGTGGCTCACGTAGTCCCGGGCGAGCCAGCTCAGGGCCGCCTCGGCGTCATCGTCTCCGGCGACATCACTCGGATACCACTCCCGCTCAACCTCGGTGGCACGCCAGAGCCGCCGCTTCCCGGCCCCCTCGTCGGTGTCCTGCACGAGACCGACGGCCTCGAGGCGGCGCAGGTGATAGCTCGTCGCGCCGGAGTTGGTCCCGAGCACCGCCGCGAGGTCGGTCGCCGTGGCCGGACCCCCGACTCGCAACTGCTGGACCAAGCGGCCGCGCAACGGGTGGGCGAGGGCGCGCAGGGACGGGTCGACGCTCATCCGTGCAGAATACCTTTGCACATTCCGTTTGCACAACCGGTCGCACTCTTGGCCACACATCGATGTTTCCGCAGGTCAGGCCCTATTCGCAGACGCCCACCCAACGATTTGGGTGCCGCGCCTCGGGTCCGTAACATTGATCAGGTTGTGCAGCGGCTGCCCGCGACCCGCCCCGATGGGGATGGGGCGATGCGGACCGAGCTCAGCGGCATACAGGCAAACATCGAAGCAAAGGCAGATTCCATTGCGCACCTACACCCCTAAGCCCGGCGAGGTCACTCGCAGCTGGCACATCATCGACGCGACCGACGTCGTGCTCGGTCGGCTGGCGAGCCAGACGGCGATCCTGCTGCGTGGCAAGCACAAGCCGCAGTTCGCGCCGCACGTCGACACCGGCGACTTCGTCATCATCATCAACGCCGACAAGGTTGCCCTGACCGGCGCCAAGCTCGAGCAGAAGAAGGAGTACCGCCACTCCGGCTTCCCGGGCGGCCTCAAGGCGACGAGCTACACCGAGTTGCTCGCCAAGAACCCGGAGCGCGCTGTCGAGAAGGCGATCCGCGGCATGCTGCCGAAGAACTCGATCGCCCGCCAGCAGATGTCCAAGCTCAAGGTCTACCGCGGCGCCGAGCACCCCCACGCGGCCCAGCAGCCCGTCCCCTTCGAGATCACCCAGGTCGCGCAGTAGGC
>JBDTAU010000511.1:0-4302 GCA_039924465.1 Dermatophilaceae bacterium | reverse complement strand
GTGACGGCCTGTGGGGTGGCCCCGGCGGTGAACAGCTCGAGCGAGATCGGGATCGCCTCGAAGGCCTGGCTCGAGCGGACCACCCCCGGTGCCAAGGTGAGCGTGAACGGGGTGCTACCGCCGGCGGAGAGTGCCGGGGTGCGCACCCGGCCGAGGGTCCCCCCCGTGGCCGGGGTGACGTCCACCGCCCAGGTGTCGACCTCGGTGCGGGCCGCGAGCACGGAGCCGCCCCGGACGATGCGGACCTGACCCGCCGGCAGGGGGGTCGAGTCCGGCGCCGTGAGGGTCCCGGTGATGGTGACGGCCGTGCCGCGAGAGACCACGGTTGGCAGCGCGGCTCGAAGGGAGATCGTGGCCGTCGCGGCCGTGGGCGCGACCGGAGCGATCGGAGCGACCGGGGCGATCGGAGCGGCCGGGGCCGCTGAAGATGCTGCCAGTGACCGGGCCGTCAGGGCGACGCTCCACCCGGCGGCCGGTGCCGGGGGGCTGCTGGCTGCACTCGCGCCGACGGCCAGCGCACCGGTCAGGGTCATCGCCGAGATGACTCCGGCGATCGCGCGCCGTAGCACTCCGCTCACCCGGTTCCCGCCAATCGGTGCCAGGCCGCCCGCGCGATCCGGCGCTCGTTGGGGAAGGTCAGTCGCTGGTGCACCTCATCGAGGCGGATCCAGGCCACGTCGATCGCCTCATGGTCCGGGTCGTTGTCGATGGTGAGCTCGCCACCGGTCGCCTCGAGCAGGTAGTGATGGACGAACTTGTGCACCCGCGTGGTGGAGGTGGCAAACCAGTAGTCGATCGTCCCGAGCTCAACGAGCACCCGTCCCTCGATGCCGGTCTCCTCCGCAACCTCCCGCGCGGCCGTCTGCACGAGCGTCTCACCCGGCTCGACGTGGCCCTTGGGCAGGCACCACTCGATCCGGCCTGCCCGGTTGCGTCGAGCAATGATCGCGATCAGGGCGTGGCCGTCGCGGATGTCCACCACGATCCCGCCCGCAGAGCGCTCCTCCACCGAGGGCAGGCGGCGGCCCGGGGGGGTCCCGGGGATGGCCTGCGCGCTCATATCGTCACCCTAGCCAGTCCCGTCCCGAATGCCGTCGACCCCAGCCGCACCTCGAGCCGGTCGTCACCAGTCGGTCGAGTCCGGTCGAGTCTGCTCGAGTTCGGTCGAGGCAGGCGGCGGACCTAGGCTGGGACGATGCCGGACCGCCCCACCCCAGCCTCCCGAGCCGATCGCCCAGCGGCGCGGCCAACCCCGAGCCCTGTCCCCAGCACGCCTGCGGGCCAGGCCTCGACCCGAGCGGCTTCCACGGCGTCCTCAGTCGCTGGCCGCCCCGGGTCGGGAGAGCAGCTGCCCTTGCTCAGGGCCGCAGTCGCTCGGCTCGCGCCGGTACTGCCGCTGCTGCAGGAGCTCGGCTCCCTCTTCGTGGCGCACGGTCACGAGCTGGCACTCGTCGGCGGCCCGGTCCGGGACGCCTTCCTCGGGCGGACCTCTCCCGACCTCGACTTCACGACCGATGCCACGCCCGACGAGATCCTCGCGGTGGCGGGCGACTGGGCCGACGCCCACTGGGACATCGGCCGCGACTTCGGCACCATCGGGGTGCGCAAGGGCAGCCACCACATCGAGATCACGACCTACCGCGCCGACGTCTATGACCGCGCGTCGCGCAAGCCGGAGGTGATGTTCGGGGAGACGCTCGAGGGCGACCTCGGCCGCCGTGACTTCACCGTCAACGCCATGGCGATCCGCCTCCCGAGCTTGGAGTTCGTCGACCTGCACGGCGGCCTGGCCGACCTGGCCGCGCAGCGTCTGATGACCCCGGCCACCGCCGAGGAGTCCTTCTCCGACGACCCGTTGCGGATGATGCGGGCGGCCCGCTTCGTGGCCCAGCTCGGCTTCGACGTCGCGCCGGAGGTGCGCACCGCGATGACCGAGCGGGCCGGCACCCTCGGGATGATCTCGGCGGAGCGGATCCGGGACGAGTTCAGCAAGCTCCTGCTCGCCCCCCGACCGCGCCTGGGCCTGACCCTGCTCGTCGACACCGGGCTGGCCGACGTGTTCCTCCCGGAGCTGCCCGCCTTGAGGCTCGAGCTCGATGAGCACCACCGTCACAAGGACGTCTACGAGCACTCCCTCATCGTCCTCGAGCAGGCGATCGACCTCGAGGGGCCCAGCGACGGAGACCCCGAGTCGGTGCCCGGACCGGACCTGGTGCTGCGCCTGGCCGCGCTGCTGCACGACATCGGCAAGCCCGCCACCCGACGCTTCGAGGGCGGCGGCGGCGTCTCCTTCCACCACCACGAGCTGGTCGGCGCGAAGTTGGCGAGCAAACGGCTCAAGGCGATGCGCTTCGACAAGGACACGACCAAGCAGGTGGCCCGCCTGGTCGAGCTGCACCTGCGCTTCCACGGCTACGGCGAGGGCCAGTGGACCGACTCGGCGGTGCGGCGCTACGTCAACGACGCGGGCCCGCTCCTGCCCCGACTGCACCGGCTCACCCGCAGCGACTGCACCACGCGCAACGTCCGCAAGGCCCAACGGCTGTCCCGGGCCTACGACGACCTCGAGGGCCGCATCGTGCGGCTCAGCGCCGAGGAGGAGCTCGCGGCCATCCGACCCGAACTCGACGGCAACGAGATCGCTGCGACGCTCGGGATCCGCCCCGGCCCCGTCCTCGGCGAGGCCTACAAGCACCTGCTCACGGTGCGCCTCGACGAAGGTCCCATCGGCAAGGACGCGGTGCGCGAGCGTTTGCTCGAGTGGTGGGCGCAGCGCACGGACGGCTGAGCCGGTAGCCAGGAGAGCGGCATACGACCGCTGGAGCCCGTATGCCGCTGTCCCCGCCGAGGTGCGCGGCCTGGCGCGGCGGGTGTCGAGGTCAGCGACGCAACCAGCGAAGGTGCTCGTGGTCACCGAGCAGCTCGAGCCGGCGCCACAGCACGCTGGTGGGCACTGCCTGACTCGCGTGGGCCAGGCTCGCCGTCCGCTGCTGGTCACGATCGACGTGGACGACCAGGTCCACGTCGCCCACAGGGTGGCCGATGAAGGTCGCCTCGAACTCCGCGTTGAGCTGCTCGGTCACCGACAGGGGAAGGGTCCACCCCAGCACCGGGAGGTCAGCCTCGGCCGCGGCAGCCAGGGCGGCGTGGCTTGCCGCGCTGTGGTCGGGATGGACGCTGACCCCGCTCGGATCGAAGACGAGAAGCCCAGACACCGAACGGGCGCGCACTTCGCGCAGGACTTCGGCGGACAGCAGCTCGCGGTCGATCTCCGCCAGGGCGCCGTCCGGGTAGTCCCGCAGAACGGTCGACTCGACGCCGAGCAGTGCTGCGGCAGTGCGTAGCTCGTCGGCGCGGACTGCCCGTAGATCAGCGACGGCGCCGATCGTGGACGCTTCGCCGCTGGTCAGGCAGAGCACCGCTGTGGTGGAGCCTGCGCGGACGAAGCCGTCGATCAGGGCCCCGAGCCCGAAGGACTCGTCGTCCGGGTGGGCGACGACGGCCAGCACCGACTCCCACGCGGGCAGCGATCCTCGCGTGGTCGTGCGGTGGCTGAACTCGCCCATCAGGTCTCCTCGGGCTCGCTTACTGCTGCCCGGTCAGGACTTCTGAGCGTTTGGGGCGGGCTGCGCGGTCAGGGTGGCGAGCGCGGCACGGAGCCGCTGCTCGGCGTCGGTGGCGACCTCGCGCAGGATGTCACTGTCCGCGAACCCCATCATCGCCTGGGGGTCGAAGGCCTCGACCACGGTGGTGGATTCACCGACGGACCGGACCACGACGTTGCACGGCAGGACGACCGCGATCGACGGCTCCGCTTGGATCGCCGCGTAGGCCAGGGGTGGACGGCAGGCTCCGAGGATCAGCTGTGGCTCGATGTCGACGTCGAGCTTCTTCTTCAGCGTGGCCTTCATGTCGATCTCCGTCAGGACGCCGAATCCCTGCTCCTCCAGCGCTGTCCGCACGGCGGGGACGACGGTGTCGAACGGTTGGTCCAGGGTGGTGACGATGGTGTAGCTGCTCATCGCGGGCTCCTTCGCTGCGCTGTCACCGGGGCTCTGCTGGCTCCGGTGAGTTCTGTCTGATGGTTCCTGGTGATCTCTGTTGATTCTCAATATACCCCAGGGGGTATTACGTCTACTACTGTAACTACCCCCACTCGGCATCGCAAGGTGGACGTCCGCGCCAGGCGGCCAGCTGTGACTTCGCACCCACCCCTCCCGGATGCTCCGCCTGCGCTCGATACCCCCGGGGGGTTGCGGTATGAAGGGGGGATGGAGCGCTTGTGGGCGACGATCTGCCGGT
>JBDTAU010000510.1:0-4463 GCA_039924465.1 Dermatophilaceae bacterium | reverse complement strand
GTCGATGTACGGACGGGCGATCCGAGCGACCGCTCAGAATGAGGACGCCGCCGTCCTCATGGGCATCCCCGTCCACCGCATCATCGTGCTCAGCTTCGTCATCGGGACGGTGATCACGGCGCTGGCCGGGATCCTCGCGTCGCCGGTCATCTTCATCGCACCTGCCGCTGGTCTGCTCTTCACCATCAAGGGCTTCATCGCGGCGGTCATCGGTGGGGTCGGGTCGCCGGGTGGCGCGCTCGCAGGCGGCCTCATCGTGGGTCTGCTCGACAACGTCGTGCGTGCCGCCGTGGGCGGCAGCGCCGGCAACTTCGCCGTCTTCATCGTGCTCGCGGTGATCCTCGTGTTCTTTCCCGCCGGACTGTTCGGCAAGCCGATGGAGGCGCACTGATGACTGCCACCCCAGATACCGGCGCCCCCCGCGCCAGCGTCTTCGAGAGCGACGGGTACGCCCGAGTCCGCCGTTGGGGGCTTCTGGTCCTGAGCGCTGCCGTGTTCGTCGTCCTGCTCCTCTGGCCGCGGATCACGGACTTCTACAGCTACAACGCGGCCTACTACAACGGGGTCGTGGCGTCGGCGGCCATCATGGCCATCCTCACCATCTCGCTCAACCTGTCGATGGGCTACGGCGGGCTGCTGTCATTGATGCAAACCGGCCTCCAACTGCTCGGCGGCTACTCGGTGGCCCTGATCGCGACGAAGGCCGGTCTCCCGTGGATTGTGGGCCTGCTGGGCGCTGTCCTGCTCGGTGCCATCTTCTCCCTGCTGGTCATCAGCATCAGCCTGCGGGCGACCTACCTCTACTTCGGCATGATCACGCTCGCCGCCGACCTCATCCTCGTCGAGGCAGGGCGAGCCTGGACGGACGTGACCGGCGGAGTCGTCGGCATCAGCGGGATCCATGCCACGTGGGGCGGCGAGGTGATGCCCAAGGAGGTCTTCTACTACGTCGTCATCGGGTGCCTGGCCCTTGTCTACGTGTTCCAGCGCAACCTCGTGAAGTCGGGGGTCGGCCGTGAGGCGATGGCTGTGCGCGAGTCCCCCGAAACCGCGTCCGCGATGGGCATCTGGCCGGCCCGGACGAAAGTCACGGTCTTCGTCCTCGCCGGCGGGATCGGCGGTCTCTCAGGTGGGCTCTACTCGCTCCAGCTCGGCTTCGTCAACCCGGACATCGGGTTGCTCGACAACGGGCTGATCTTCTTCGTCGGGCTCTTCCTCGGTGGCATCGCGACGCTCGTCGGTCCCCTCATCGGGGTCGGCGCCGTAGCGCTCCTGATGGAACTGATCAAGGACCAGGCCCGCTACACCACCCTGATCCTCGGTCTCGTCCTGCTCGCCTGCATGATGGTCATCCCGCGTGGCATCGTGGGGACGTGGAACGCGAGTCGCTTCGGTCGGGACCGGATCGACGACGACGGCCAGTCCGGGATCGGACCGGTGCCCGACTCGGTCGTCAGCGTCGAGGCCCCCGCGGACGACGCCGCTGCGCTTGAAGGCATCGGCTTGGTCAAGCACTTCGGCGGGGTGAAGGCGACCGACGGCGTCAACGTGCGGGTCATGCCGGGCACGATCCACGGCATCATCGGACCGAACGGCAGTGGCAAGTCCACGCTCGTGGGCGCCCTGACCCGCTATCACCGGCTCGACGAGGGCAGCGTGCTCATCAGAGGCGTCGAGGCACCCCGGACGCCGCACGGTGTCGCCGCCGCAGGGGTGACCCGGGTCTTCCAGATCCCGCACCTCTTCGAGCGGCTCAGCGTGGTCGACAACGTCGTCACCGGCATGCGGATGCGTGAGACCTACACGTGGATGGGTGCGGTGCTGCGCAGTCCCGCGTACCGACGCCAGACACGCGAAGAGCGGGTGGAGGCGCTCGGCCTGCTGGGCTTCGCTGGGCTCGGGGCCCGGGCGGAGTGGCTGGCCGGCTCCCTGTCGCACGGGCAGAAGCGTCTGCTGGAGGTCGTGCGTGCAGTCGCCACGCAGCCGCAGGTGCTCATCCTCGACGAGCCGGCGACCGGGCTCACCGCGGACGAGCTCACCGCCCTCGCCGAGCTCTGCGCAGCCCTGCGGGACCGCGGTATCGCCGTCCTGCTCATCGAGCACAACATGGAGTTCGTCATGAAGCTCTGCAGTGTCATCACCGTCATCGAGAGCGGGAAGGTCATCGCGGAAGGATCGCCGGAGCACGTGCGCTCGTCGCCGGCCGTGATCGCCGCCTACCTCGGTCCCGACGTCTCCGAGATGGCTCACCCGCCCACGGCCGCGCCGATGGCCGAGGAGGCAGACGCATGAGCCTGCTCGAGTTGCGCGACGTCCACGCCGGCTACGGCGCCGTGCGGGCCGCGACCGGGATCGACCTGACGGTCGGCGAGGGCGAGTTTGTCGTCCTGCTCGGTCCCAACGGCGCCGGCAAGAGCACGACGCTGCGAGTCATCTCCGGGTTGCTGTCGCCGACCGCAGGATCGGTGCACCTCCGTGGCCAGGATGTCACCCGGATGGCCGGCTGGAAGCGGGTCGGTCTCGGCCTGGGGCACGTCCCCGAGGGACGACAGGTCTTCTCCGAGCACACGGTGGAGGAGAACCTCCAGCTGGGCTTCTTCTCGCACCGCCGGCACGAGATCAAGGCCGATCTGGAGCAGATGTATGACCTCTTCCCTCGTCTGGCGGAGCGGAGACAGCAGATGGCGGGCACGCTGTCCGGGGGCGAGGCCCAGATGCTCGCTGTCGCCCGCGCGCTGATGTCCCGGCCGGCGCTGCTCATGCTGGACGAGCCGTCCCTCGGCCTCGCCCCGCTCAAGGTGGCGGAGCTGTTCGAGTACCTTTCCCGGCTGCACCAGGAGCGCAACCTCGCCATCCTGCTCGTGGAGCAGCAGGCCCGCACCGCGCTGCAACTGGCCGAGCGGGGCTACGTCCTCGAGCGCGGCCGGGTCGTCGTGGCGGGAGGCGGTGCGGAGTTGCGCGACGACCCCCGGGTCCAGGCCGCCTACCTCGGTGGGTGAGCGCCGGTAGACCAACAGAGCCCGTATGCCGCTGGGGGAGGACCTCAGCGGCATACGGGCTCTGTGGCGTGGTGGGTCAGCTGCGACTCATCGGCCGGTGGAGGTAGCGACCGGTCGGCTCGCCGGTGATGAGCCCATCGCTGAGCACCCGGCTGCCCCGCACGAAGGTGTCGGTCACCTTGGCCGACATCGCGAACCCCTCGAAGGGGGTGTACTCCTGGGCCGACTCCGAGTCCTGCGCGCGGACCGTCCAGGAGACCTCTGGGTCGACCAGGGCGATGTCCGCGTCATAGCCCTCGGCGAGCACGCCCTTGGTGCCCAGACCGAAGCGCTGCGCCGGGTTGTAGGCGCTCAGGGCGGCGACCCGGTGGTAGGGCAGCCCGCGGCGGGTGCCCTCGCTGATGAGCCCGGCGAGCAGGTACTCGGCGCCGCCGAAGCCCGACTTGGCGAGGAAGACGTCGTCGGCCGGGTCGCCGAACTTCATCTCGGCGCTGCAGCAGGCGTGGTCGCTGCAGACCCAGTCGATCGAGCCGTCGAGCACGAAGTCCCAGAGCGCGTCGACGTCCTCGGGCGAGCGCAGCGGTGGGTTGACCTTGCCTCCGACGCCACTCGCGGTCTCGTAGCTGGCGAGCAGGTGACCGACCGTGACCTCGCGGCGGAAGTTGATGTGCGGGAAGGTCGCTGCCATCGCGAGCGCCGACTCGACGGCCTTGCGCGACGTGAGGTGGAGCAGGTTGATGTTCGCCAGTCCGGTCTCGTGGGCCAGGTAGGCGGCGATGTGCACCGCGAGCCCCTCCGAGTGTGGCGGACGGGAGGCGCTGTAGGCCTCGAGACCGGTGAGGGTGCCCTCCTCCTCGACGATCTTCGTGTAGGCGGTCATGATCTCGGCGGTCTCGCAGTGCAGCGAACACGAGATCTGGTCCGCGAGGTCCGGGTTCTCCTCCCGGGCCCGCTGGACCGCCCGCATGACGAACTCGAAGTGGGCGTAGTCGTAGCGCTCGCCCGGGGGCGTCATGAGGAAGGAACTCTGGTCCTCCGAACGTCCGTGCAGGCCGTGGCTGCCGTAGAACATGAAGATCTTGAAGGAGCTGACGCCGTGCTCGGTGACGAGGGCCGGCACCTCGCCGAGGTGCTCCTGGCTCATCGGGGCGAGGTGGTAGCCGTAGTCGACGTAGGCGCGACCCTCCGAGGCCTCGAGCACCTCTGGGAAGAACTCGGAGTACGGGCCGCCCTTGTTGAGGTAGTACTGGCCGGTGCGCATGTAGGACAGAGCCGTGGTCACCCCGCCCTGGGCACTCGCCCGGGACTCCGACGCCACGTCCTTGCTCAACGGGTTGTAGATGCCCCAGTGCTGGTGGGCGTCGACGACGCCGGGGAATGCGAGCTTGCCCCCACCGTCGACGACGACGGTCGCATCCTCGACGGGGATGTCGCTCGCGAGTTGGACGATGCGACCGTCCTTGA
>JBDTAU010000509.1:0-2808 GCA_039924465.1 Dermatophilaceae bacterium | reverse complement strand
AACGGCGGCTCGACGGCCTTCTGGGACATCGCCGCGTTCGGGCTGGTCCGGGACCGCGCCCAGCACCTTGCCTTCGGCGAGTTCTCCAGCAAGTTCGCCAACGTGACGTCGGCCGCACCGTTCCTCGCGGACTCGACCATCATCAAGGCCGACCCGGGCACGCTCGCCACGGCCCGCGCCGAAGCCGGCATCGACGCCTACGCCTGGCCGCACAACGAGACCTCCACCGGGGTGATGGCCCCGGTCCAGCGGGTCGAGGGCGCCGATGAGGACGCGCTCGTGCTCATCGACGCCACCTCCGGCGCCGGCGGCCTCCCCGTGGACATCACCCAGACCGACGTCTACTACTTCGCGCCGCAGAAGTGCTTCGCCTCCGACGGTGGACTGTGGCTGGCGGCCTTCTCCCCGGCCGCCTTGGCCCGCGTCGACGAGATCACGGCGAGCGGCCGCTGGGTGCCCGACTTCTTCAGCCTTCCGACGGCGATCGACAACAGCCGCAAGAACCAGACCTACAACACGCCCTCCGTCTCGACGCTGGCACTGCTCGCCAACCAGGTCGAGTGGCTCAATGACAACGGTGGGCTGGACTGGGCGACGGCCCGCACCGCCGACTCGAGCAGCCGGCTCTACGCCTGGGCCGAGAAGGGCGACTACACGACCCCCTACGTCACTGACCCGGCCGCGCGCTCACAGGTCGTCGGCACGATCGACCTCGATGACTCGATCGACGCGGCCGTGGTCGCCAAGACGTTGCGGGCCAACGGCGTCGTCGACGTCGAGCCCTACCGCAAGCTCGGTCGCAACCAGTTGCGGGTGGCGATGTTCCCGGCGGTCGACCCCGAGGACGTCAGCAAGCTGACCCAGTGCATCGACCACGTGGTCTCCACCCTGCGCTGACCCGACGCGGCTCGCACCGACACCGCTCAGCGGTTGATCAGGGAAGCCACCACCGCGATAGCGATGAAAAGTACCAGCGCTGCCACGGTGATCCGGTGGCGGAACTTGAAGTTCACTTCGTCACCTCCGGGGAGGTCGGGACCGGCGAGACGAGTCGGGGCTCTGGTGCGAGCACCCGGACGTGCATCCGGGGGCGGGGATGGGCATCGAACGTCACGGCCACATTCTGCCTGCGACTGAACCAGATGGCGACCGCCACCAGGCTGGCCCCGACAGCGATGGTGCCGATCGCGATCGTCCAGCGGGCCCCCCAGGCATCGCCGATCCAGCCGATGATGGGCGCACCCACCGGGGTCCCACCCATGAAGATCGCCATGTAGAGGGCCATCACCCGACCGCGCATCGACGGATCGACGTTGAGCTGGACCATGGCGTTGGCGGTGGTCAGCGCCGTCAGCGCCGCCAAACCGGTGGGCACGAGATAGATCGCGAACATCACGTAGTTGGGGGCGGTCGAGAGCAGCGCCGTGGACACCGTGAAGCCGACGAGGGAGACCAGCAGGATCCGCAGCCGAGGGTGCGGCCGCCGGGCGGACATCAGGGCCGCTGCGAGGGAGCCGATCGCCATGATCGAGCCGAGCAGCCCGAACTCCCCAGCCCCCTTGTCGAAGACCTTGGTTGCCATGAGTGCCATCGTGAGCTGGAAGTTCATCCCGAACGTGCCGAGGACGAAGATGAGGAACATGATGACGATCAGGTCCGGACGGCCCTTGACGTAGCGCAGCCCCTCCTGGATCTGCCCCCTCCCCCGGGCGCGGGGCGCGGGCGTCAGCTCGGCGGGGTTCATCATCACCAGGGCTACCAGGACGAACACGAAACTCGCCGCGTTGATGAACAGCGCGGGGGGCAGACCGAACGCCGCGATGACGAGACCAGCCACGCCGGGGCCGATGAGCCGGCCGAGGTTGAACGACGCACTGTTGAGCGACACGGCGTTGGCGAGGAGGTCCCGCTCGACCATCTCGGACACGAAGGTCTGACGGGCCGGGTTGTCCAGGGCCGTTGCCACCCCCTGCATGAACGCGAGGGCGTAGACGTGCCACAACTGCACCGTTCCGGTCGCGGTGAGCACCGCGAGCACCAGGGCGGTCAGCAGCAGCATGGTCTGGGTGCCGAAGAGGATCCGGCGCTTGGGGAAGCGGTCGACGACCATCCCGGCAAACGGTGCGAGGATGAGGAACGGCAGGAACTGCAGTCCGGTGACGAAGCCGAGCGCGGTCGAGGAGTGGTCGGTCAGCACCGTGAGCACGAGCCAGTCCTGGGCGACGCGGCCCATCCACGTGCCGATGTTGGAGACGATCGCCCCCGAGGCGTAGATCCGGTAGTTGCGCACCCCGAGCGAGTTGAAGGTCGGGCTCACTGGCTGGCCACCTTGGCCAGGACCTCTTGCGCCCGCAGGAGCAGGCGCTGCTCGTCGTCGGTGAGCGCGTCGAAGCGCTCGAGCATCCACTCGTCCCGGTGCCGGCGGACCCGCCCGAGCGCCCTGCGCCCCTCCGTGGTGAGCGACAGGAACACCTGGCGACCGTCGTTGGGGTCGACGCTGCGATCCACGTAGCCCGCCTCGACGAGACAGCTCGTCATGCGGGTCATGCTCGGCGCCGACACCGACTCGACCTCTGCCAGCTCCCCGTTGGTCAGGTGACCGTCCTCGAGCCGGGCCAGGACGGAGAACTGGTTGGGCGGCAGCTCCCGGTCGGACTCGACCCGGACCCGTCGTGAGATCCGCATGCACGTCAGACGGAGGTCGTTGGACAACCGGACCAGCGCAGAACGGGTCACGGGTTGAGCAGTCATCAGGTCCTCGGATGTCGCGTAGGCAAGTCGTTAGCATAACTCATTACCTTCGCTAAC
>JBDTAU010000508.1:0-4913 GCA_039924465.1 Dermatophilaceae bacterium | reverse complement strand
TCCGAGGACGACGTGGTCGACGCCGAGGTCGTCGATGACGAGCCCGAGGACGCCAAGTGACCGAGCCCATGGACCGACCCCAGGGCGATCAGCCCGACCCGGTCGAGCCTGACGCGGCCCAGCCTGACTCGGTCGAGCCTGACGGCGTCCAGCCTGAGGCGGTCGAGGTCCTCGACGGTGAGGTGATCGAGGAGGCCGGCAGCGGTGACGCTGCCGGCTCCCCGGCCGGACGCGATGCGTCTGGCACCCCCCGCCCTGCCTCCCACCCAGGGCACCACGCCTACGCCGAGGGTGGCGCGGGCGCGTCGTCCGAGCCGGGTGGCGAGGACGAGTACGACCACGAGGGCCGCCCCGGTGAGACCGAGACGCTGGCAGAGGAGGACACCATGGCGGCAAGCCTGTTGGCCGACCTCCAGCGTCTGCAGGCGGAGTACGTCAACTACAAGAAGCGGGTCGACCGCGACCGCGATGTCATCCGGCTCAACGCCGTTAGTGGAGTCGTCGAGGCCTTGCTGCCCGTGCTCGACGACATCTACATGGCGCGCCAGGCGGGCGACCTCGAGTCGGGGCCGTTCGCTGCGATCGTCGAAAAGCTCGAGTCGATCCTCGGCAGGTTCGGGATCGTGCGGGTCGGCGAGCCCGGCGAGGAGTTCGACCCCAACGTGCACGAGGCCCTCATGCACGTGGAGGCGGAGCTGCCGGAGGGGGCAACCGGGACCACGGTGGTCCAGGTGCTCCAGCCGGGATACCGCAACGGCGAGCGTCTCGTGCGCGCAGCCCGGGTCTCGGTTGCAGACCCAGCCTGAGCGTCACGCCGCTGGGCCGGGAAACCGGCCCAGCGGCATACGGTGAGACATTGACAACGCAGGACAACGAGGAGGTGCCCCGAGGTGGCTAGCCAGGACTGGTTCGAGAAGGACTTCTACGCGACTCTCGGCGTGCCGCAGGACGCGGATGCGGCAGCGATCAAGAAGTCGTACCGCAAGCTTGCCCGCAAGCTGCACCCCGACCACAACGTCGGTGACCTCAAGGCGGAGGCGAAGTTCAAGGACGTCGGCGAGGCCTACGCGGTCCTCTCGGATGCCGAGAGGCGCAAGGAGTACGACGCGATCCGGGCCATGTCCGGCGGTGGTGCCCGCTTCACCGCGGGCGGACCCGGGGGCGGCGCCGGCAGCTTCGAGGACATCTTCTCCGCTTTCGGTGGCGCAGGTGGTCCGGGTGGCCAGGGTGGACGGGTCCGCTTCGACACCGGCGGCGCGGGCCAGCCGAACCTCGAAGACCTGCTCGGCGGGATGTTCGGTCAAGGTGGCGGCGGCTTCGGTGGCTACGGGGCGACCCGTGGCCCACGTCCTGGAGCGGACGTCACGGCTGCGACCTCGATCGGCTTCCGTGAGGCGGTCGAGGGCTCGACGGTGACGTTGAGCTCGACCGAGCTGGGCCGCATCACCGCCCGGATCCCCGCCGGAGTCAAGGACGGCCAACGGATCAAGTTGCGCGGCAAGGGTCGTCAGGGTGACCCTGGCGCGCCGGCCGGCGACCTCATCCTCACCGTGTCGGTCACCAAGCACCCGGTCTTCGGGCGCGAGGGAGACAACCTGACGATCGACCTGCCGGTCACCTTCGCAGAGGCGGCGCTCGGCGCGGCCGTCGCCGTGCCGACCCTCGACGGGACGTCGGTCAAGGTCAAGGTCGCGGCCGGCACACCGAGCGGTCGGGTGCTGCGGCTCAAGGGCCGAGGCGTCAAGCGCGGCGACAAGGTGGGCGACCTGCTGGCCCGCGTGCAGGTGATCGTGCCGCAGCGGCTCACCGATGAAGCCCGGGAGGCGATCGAGAAGATGGCTGCGGCAGAGGATGGTCACGACCCGAGGGCTGACCTGTTCGCCAAGGCCAGGAGCTAGCGCCCCCGCCACCTGGTCCCACGGGCACGGCGGCCAGCGCGACACCCGAGCCCAGCGAACCGTCGCGCCGGGTTCATGACGGAGTAAGCCGATAGAAGGCACGAGAGAATGAAGGAAGGTGAGAGGGATGGCAGAACGGACCCGGCGCACGAGCGCCCAGGACGACGACACCCCCGTCTTCGTCATCTCCATCGCTGCCGAACTCGCGGGAATGCATGCCCAGACCCTGCGTCAGTACGACCGGCTCGGGCTGGTTTCGCCCTCGAGGACACGCGGCGGCGGCCGGCGCTACAGCAGCCGCGACGTCGAGGTGCTGCGCGAGGTGCAGCGACTCTCCCAGGAGGGGGTCTCCCTCGCGGGGATCCAGCGCGTCCTCGACCTCGAGAACCATGTCGATGTCCTGCGGTCGCGGGTCGAGGACCTCACCCGCCAACTCGACGCGGCCCACGCGGCGCTGGCCCAGCGAGGCCGCATCTTCGCGGTCGGTGCCCGGGGCGATGCCGTCGCGGTCCGCCCCGGCCAACGCCCGCCGCGTTCGCCGGGGAACCAGACCCTCGTCGTGTGGCGCCCCGTCGGACGCTGAGCGGGCCCACAGCCCCGTCGGCTGCTTGAGTGGACCCACCGCCCCGTGGCCTCGTCTGGCGGCGATGGGCCGCCGAGCGCCCCGTAGCCGCGTGACCACCTCTGGTGACGGTTGGCTGGTGCGGTCGCGTTAACCTGTCGGCCATGGATGCTGGTCTGGAGTCACCGGTCGTGGCTTGGGTCGATGCGTCCGTCGGGATCGCCGGCGACATGCTCCTGGGCGCCCTGATCGACGCCGGGGCGGACCTCGCGGTCGTGCAGACCTGCATCGATGCCGTCATCCCCGGCACCGTGCGGTTGCACGCCACTGGCACGAGCCGGGCCGGGATGCGGGCGACGAAGGTCGAGGTGGCCCTGGTGGCACTGGACCAGGAGCATCGGCGCTGGACCGAGATCCGTGAGCGGCTCACTGCGGCAAGGTTGCCCAGTCGGACCCGGCAGTGGGCGCTCGCGGTCTTTGGCGCACTCGCCGAGGTGGAGGCCCGAGCGCACGGGGTCGGGGTCGAGCAGGTCCACTTCCACGAGGTCGGGGCCTGGGACTCGATCGCGGACATCGTCGGGGTGTGTGCGGCGCTCGAGGACCTTGGTGTGGACGAGGTGGTCGTGAGCCGGATCGGCGTCGGGTCCGGCACCACCGTGGCGGCGCACGGACGGATGCCGGTCCCGGTGCCAGCCGTGCTCGGGCTCCTCACCGGCTGGGCCATCGACGCGGTCGGGGAGGGTGAGTTGGCCACCCCGACCGGGGCGGCGCTGGCCTCGACCCTCGCCTCGCGGCAGGGCCCGATCCCGGCGATGCGGATCATCGGCACTGGAGTCGGGGCCGGGACCAAGGACGTCACAGGTCGCGCCAACGTGGTGCGGGTCGTCCTCGGTCGGGCTCTCGGATCCCCTTCTGGGGCAAGCGATCCCAGGAGTGGTCTGGACGAGTCGTCGATGACCGTTCTCGAAGCCAACGTCGACGACCTCGATCCACGGGTCTGGCCCTCCGTGCTCGGATCACTCCTCGAGGCTGGTGCCGCGGACGCCTGGTTGACCCCGATCACCATGAAACGGGGTCGGCCGGCGCATGTGCTGTCCGTGCTCGTCCACGACGTCGACGCCGGACGATTGCGTGACCTCGTCCTCACGACGACGAGCACGATCGGTGTCCGGGCGACCTCGGTGCGGCGCTGGGCCCTGCCGCGTGGCTGGGTCTCGGCCTCCGTCGAGGGTCAGCGGGTGCGTCTCAAAGTGGCGCACCGGGCTGGTCTCGTCGTCCACGCGACACCGGAGTTCCGCGACGTCGAGGCCGCAGCCCGGGCACTGACGCGACCGGTCCGCGACCTGTTGGAGGCGGCTGTTGCCGTCGCCGAGGGCCTTGGCCTGACGCCCGGTGCGCCGGTTCCCTCTCTCGACGCCGAGTTCGAGCCCCACTCCGACGTGGACCCCGACTCCGACCCTGACTCCGACTCTGACGTGGACCCCGACTCGGACCCCAAACGACCGTCCCGCTGACGGCCGGCGCGACCTGAGCGGGGACGGGTCAGTCGCTGGGGCAGGGGGCCGCGATCTGTGCCGCCAGGTGGCCAGCTCCGTAGCCGTTGTCGATGTTGACGACGCCGACCCCCGGAGCGCAGGCGTTGAGCATCGACAGCAGCGGCGCGAGCCCCTCGAAGGCTGCGCCGTAACCGACTGAGGTCGGGACCGCGACGACGGGCGCACTCGCCAGCCCGGCGACGACACTGGCCAGGGCGCCGTCCATGCCGGCGACGACGATGATGGCTCGCGCGGAGTCGATGAGGTCCCGCCGCGCCAGCACCCGGTGCAGCCCCGCGACCCCGATGTCGACGGCGAGCCGAGTCGGGCGGCCGAGGTACTGAGCGGTCACGAGTGCCTCGCGAGCCACCGGCAGGTCGGAAGTGCCGGCGCAGAGGACGATGACCAGGCCTCCGGTCGGCTCGGGCGGGGTGGGTGGCCACGCGAGCAGCCGGGCCATCTCGTCGTGGAAGGCGTCGGGCACGGCGTCCCGCACGGCGGCTGCGTGATCGGCCGAGGCTCGGGTGAAGAGGACGGCCCCCGTCGTCGTGCCGTCGGCTCGTGCCTCGGCGATCCGGGTGGCGATGGCCCGCACCTGCGCTGCGGTCTTGCCCTCGCAATAGATCGCCTCGGGGTAGCCGCGCCGGGCTGCACGCTCCAGGTCGAGCTCGGCAATGCCCTCCAACGCATCGGCTTCGGGGCCGCTGCCGCTCGGCTCCGGTGTGGTGCCACCCGGCGCCGGGCCGGGGTCGCCCGGCCTGCCTGCGTCAGCCATGTGTGAGCCGCACCAGTGGCAGGGTGAAGGCCCCGGACTGGATCCCGGACAAGTCGATGGCGACGAAGGTGAAGTCGGCGGACCGGCCTGCCTCCGCGATGACGGATCGCAACGGGGGCGTCATGGCCCGCTCGAGGTCGTCC
>JBDTAU010000507.1:0-5785 GCA_039924465.1 Dermatophilaceae bacterium | reverse complement strand
CGCCCCCGGAGCGGCTCTCACCCGGCGTCGCGCGGGGGTTGAAGGCCATGATCTCGGTGACGCCCCACTCCCGGCCAGGGAGGACCGACCCAGCGCAGCGGTGTCCGATTCCCCGGACACCGCGGCTGTGCGTCGGGCGAACTGGCCCCGACAGAGCCTGGTCGCCGTCGCGGTGGCCCTCGGCCTGTCGGCGCTGGTCCTCGCTATACCCGAAACCGCCGCGGCCCGCTATAGACTTGCGGCCCGCGCCCTCCCGGACAATCCAGCCTATGCCCGGACGACGGACTGGCTGCGCGGGCGCAGTGGATCAGTCGCAGAGGACTTCCACCGCGACTTCGTTCCCTGGATGGCCATCGATGCCGGGCTGCCACTCCTCCGGGGGATCGAGCCCCTTGCCGGACCCAACGAGCCGGACTGGCGAATGCGCGTCCAGCTCTGGAACACCCTCATCGGCGCCCGGAAGAGCCCGACCGGGTGCCTGGTGAACCGATACGACGTCGGCTGGGTGATCGTCGGCGAAGCAGCGATGCCGGGTGGCCGGCGGACCTGGAATATCGATGCGCTCACCGAGAGCCCGTTCCTGAGGCTGGCCCGGGTCGACGGACCGGTGCGGGTCTACGCCGTGCACGACCCGTGCGCGAAACCCTGACTGTCAGCGCCCCTTGGCCACCATGTCCTCCAGCACGTCGAGGTGCTGGCGCAGGACCGTCTCCATCGAGAACCGCTCCCGCACGAGTTGCTGTTCGGCAGCACCGATCCGCTCCCGCCACTGCGGGTCGTCGAGCAGATCCGCGAGTGTCGTCCCCAGGGAGGCGGGGTCACCGGTGGGCGTCAGCACCACGTTCTCACCGCTGCGCAACTCGATACCGGGGAAGTTGTCGGGTCGCACCGCGACGACCATGGGCACGCCAGCGGCCATGCTCTCCAAACTCGCCGTACCGAGGCCATAGCCCTGCAGATCATGGGTCTCGACATCGGCTGCGGCGAGATAGTCGGGCACCTCAGATTTGGGCACGGGCCCGATCGCGAGGACCGCGTGACCCACATCAAGCTCACGGGCGCGCTCGAGGAACTTGTCGAAGTAGACCTGGCCGACGACCAGAAGTTTTGCGTGCGGGTGCCGATCAAGGACCTTCGGGAGGGCTTCGACGAGCATCAGTCGGTCACGCAATGGGATGACGTGGCCGAGGCTGACGATGAGCGGCGCGTCCCCGAGGTCGTGCTTCGCACGCACCCGTGCCCCATCACCACCGATGATCCATCCCGTCTCGACGCCGACGGGGATGTTCTCGAGCGCGGAGTAGGCCCCGGCGTAACGAGCGGTGATGTATTGCTGCATCTGCACGTCCATGACGACCAGACGCGGCTTGAAGCGTTTCATGATGGGCTTGACGACGACCGCGTCAAGGCCGCGGAAGACGCCGTGGTATGCCGCCGCAGGGTTCTCCAGCCGGGTATGGATCGAGAGCAGGGCGGGCACGTGGTGCCGCTTTGCCCAGATGCCACTCAACCACGTCAGGTCAAAGAACTGGCCGTGCTGGTGGATCGCGTCCGGCCGGAACCCGTCGAGCAGTTCCGAGACCCGTTTGTAGGCCCCACTTCGCAGGGTGAAGGCAATATCGAAACTGACCGAGAGTCGACTCTTGGGGATCATCGCAGCAGGCAGTCGCACGATGCGCACACCGTCGCGATCCTCTGCCTCAGGTGCGTCGGCGTAGGCGGCGGTGAGCACGAGTACCTCGTGTCCGGCTGCGGCATACCCCTTGGCCAATGCCGCAGACAGGTGGGAGCTGCCACCGACCCTCGGTGGGAAGAAGTTGTTGACGACGGCGATGCGCACGGGCTCAGTCCTCGTAGGTGCTCAGGGGGGTGGAGTCGCTGGCCTTCTCACTCAGCGGGGTGAAGCTCACGTCGTCGCCCGTCAGCACGACCCTGGCCGTGGGCCGGGCTGGCACGCCCTGGACGACGGTGTGGGACGGAACGTCACGGGTGACCACTGCGCCTGCGCCGATGATCGCGTGGTCACCGATCGTGATGCCCATGTTGATCGTGGCGTTGGCGCCGATGAAGACGAAGTCGCCGATGCTGACTGGCGCGCGGTCGACGGACGAGTAGGCCCGGCCGCTGACACAGCGCTTCGCGGTGGAGTGCGTGTAGATGTGCACCCCACACGAGATGTCGCAACCACGCCCGATCGTGAGGCCACCACTCCCGTCAATCATCGTGAAAGCACCGATCCAGGTGCCCTGACCGATAGTCGGCTCCCCCACCACCCAAGCGAGCTGGTTGTAGGGGTTGGGTGGCAACCCTGGTGCAGCCGGCGTCGGCGCGGGCGCCGAAGTCGGCTGCTCGTCGCTCATCGGGTCGGCAGGGACTCGTTGACGAGGGCAGTCATGCCTTGAACGACGTCGATCGAGGTCTCGAAGCCGATGGTCTCCCTGGCGAGTTCAGTCGCGGCCGCGCGGCGGTCGACCAGCACGTCGCGAGGGTTGAACTGCGGCTTGACGTCAACACCAACGGCATCAATGAGGATCTCGGCGAGCCTAGCGATCGTCGTGTCGACACCACTTCCGACGTTCAGGGCGATGTTGTCCTTCTCCGACTCAAGCGCCAGAACGCCCGCTCGGGCGATGTCTTCGACATGGATGAAGTCCATCGACTGCTCACCACGACCGTCGATGATCGGCGGTTCACCCTTGCGCAGGCGATTCACGAAGTGGTTGATCACCGACGTGTAGTAGGCCGTGGTCTTCTGGCCGGGGCCGTAGACGTTGAAGAAGCGCAGCGCGATCCACGACAGTCCGCTGCGCCGCTGGTAGAAGCCGAGCAGGTCCTCACCGGCGCGCTTGCTGATGCAGTAAGGCGTCTGGGGATCGAGCATGTCGCTCTCATACATCGGCAGCTGCTTGGGTGCCCCGTAGACCGACGCGCTCGATGCGAACACGAGGCGCTTCACGCCGTGGTCGGCGGCCGCCGCGAACACGTTGTGGTTGCCGATCATGTTGATGTCCATCGACTCCGAGGGGTCTGCCTGGCTCTTGTTGATCGAGACCGCCGCGTAGTGCATGACGTGCGAGCAGCCCTTCATGGCCGCGTGAACAGACCCGCCGTAGCGCACATCCTGGTCGATGAGCTCGACATCGCCACGCTCCACGAGCTGGCCGACGACATCACGGTCGCCACGGAACATGTTGTCGAAGATGCGCACCTTGTACCCCTTTTCGAGCAGGTGCGGAATCGTCTTCATTCCAATCCAGCCAGCGCCGCCGGTAAAGAAGACAGTCTTGTTCTCGGACATAGTGGTGCGGTTCTCCTTGTGTGGTGGGGTTCAGGCGCGGACCGAAGCGAGGCCGACGACCTCGCGCACGACAGCGGCCACTCGGACCACTTCGTCATCGGTGAGGTTGGCGTGCATCGGGATGGCCAGGTGTGACGTGAACAGCGCTGCCGACACGGGCAGAGCCTGTTGTTCGCCGTAGAGGGGCTGCAGGTGCGAGGCGTAGGTGCCGAAGTTGCACCCGATGCCGCGAGCGCGGAGCTCGTGGGCGACAGCGCCACGGTCGAGCTCGGAGCTCACCGTGATGACGTAGGACTGGTAGGGGTGCACGCGATCTTCGAGCTCGACCGGCAGCGCTATAGATTGGATGTCCGCCATCAGTTCGCGATAGCGCGCGGCGACAGCTCGCCGGTTGGCCACCAGGGTCGGCAACCGATCGATCTGGGCCAGCATGATGCCAGCCTGCACGTCGGACATGCGGTCGTTGTAGCCGAGCTCATCGAACTGCGGGACGGGCAGCGTGGCGGTGCCCTCCCGGCTCAGGGCCGGTGCGATGCCATACGTGTGCAACTTGCGAGCCCGGTCGGCCAGTTCGGGATCGTCGGTAGTCAGAGCCCCACCCTCTCCGGCCGTGATGCCCTTGCGTCCATGGAAGCTGAAGCAGGCGATGTCCGCCAGGCTGCCGGTGGGGCGACCCTTGTAGCTCGCACCCGCCGCACAGGCCGCGTCCTCCACGAGCCACAGCCCGTGGTGGTCGGCCAGCACCCGCAGCTCGTCGTAGTCGGCCGGCTGACCAAAGGGGTCGACGGCGATGATGCCAACGGTCCGGTCGGTCACCAGCGACGCGGCGTGGTCGACGTCAATGCTCCAGATGTCGGAGCGCACATCGGCGAAGACCGGCTTGCCGCCCGACCACATGACCGAGTGACCCGTTGCCGGGAAGGTGTAGTCGCCGACGATGACCTCGTCGCCCGGCTTGATTCCGAGCGCTAGCTGGGCCAGGTGCAAAGAGGATCCGCAGTTGGTGGTCGCAACGGTGTGCGCGACGCCGGATACAGCGGTGAAGGCCCCCTCGAATCTCGCGCAGGTGGGACCCGCACCAGAGAGCCATCCCGAGTCGAACACCCGCTGCACCTGTGCCAATTCCTCCGGTCCGACAGTTGGCTGACCGAGTGCGATTGGGCTGGTGGTCATTGGGCTCCTTACCGAGGTCGTGAATGCCGTTCTAGTGTAGGGCACATGAACACAGGCCCCCGCTACCTCGTGATCGGAGGCGGCATCGTCGGTCTGGCCGTCGCCGATCGTCTCTCTGCTGACGATCCGAACGCCCACGTGACGGTGCTGGAGAAGGAACAGACCTGGGCGTCGCACCAGACGGGGCGCAACAGCGGCGTGATCCACTCCGGCCTGTACTACGTGCCAGGCTCCAAAAAGGCCCTGATGTGCAAGGCCGGCGCGACCTCGATGGTCCGCTTCGCCGAGGAGGAGGGCATCGCGCACGAGATCTGCGGCAAGCTGGTTGTGGCGACGGATACCTCCGAGCTCGCCGGCCTCCAGCGTCTTCACGAACGGGGCATCGCCAATGGGCTCGAGGTCCGCAGGTTGGCTCCCGAGGAGGCCAAGGAGTACGAGCCTCATGTGAACACGGTGGGCGCGTTGCACGTCTCCGCCACAGGCATCATCGACTACAGCGCCGTCTGCGCGGCTCTCGTGCGACGCCTCGAGGGGCGCGGTGCCACGCTGCGCCTCGGCACCGAGGTCCTCGGTGCGACGAGCTCCGGTCCCAACACGATCGTGCACACCTCCACCGGCGACATCGCCGCAGATGTGGTCGTCTCCTGCGCCGGACTGCACAGTGATCTTGTCGCCCGTCGACTCGGCCACTCCCCCTCGGCGCGGATCATCCCCTTCCGCGGCGAGTACTACGAACTCACGCCGGAGGCGACGCCCCTGGTCAAGGGACTGATCTACCCGGTGCCCGACCCCGACTTTCCCTTCCTCGGTGTCCACCTCACCCGCGGAATCGAGGGCCACATCCACGCTGGCCCCAACGCCGTCCTGGCCTTCGCTCGCGAGGGGTACACGTGGAGCACCATCAAGCCACGCGAGGTCTACGACGCGCTGACCTTCCCGGGTTTCTGGAAGCTCGCCCGCAAGAACTACCGCGCGGGCTCCAAGGAGATGGCGCGCTCGGCCTCCAAGAGGCTCTTCGGTGACAGCCTGCGGAGGCTGGTGCCCGAGATCCGCGACGAGCACCTGGTCAAGGCCACGGCAGGCGTTCGGGCACAGGCGATGAAGCCTGACGGGTCACTTGTCGACGATTTCCTCATTGAACGATCCGGCTCGATCGTGCACGTGCTCAATGCGCCATCGCCCGCTGCGACTGCGGCGCTGGAGATCGCAAGGCACATCGCGGGGCTGGTCACCTCAGGGGGCTGACTCCTGGTCGGACCCGTCCGACGCTGCGGCGTCAGGTCGCTGGGGGCTCGCCAGGGCCGCGTTCGCGGG
>JBDTAU010000506.1:0-2745 GCA_039924465.1 Dermatophilaceae bacterium | reverse complement strand
GGCTCCTTGAAGGTGACGTTGATCCCGCCGGCCACCGGGATCTGGCGGCCGAAGTTGCGCTCCGGCGCGGCCGAGAAGTAGGCCAGCACGTCCCGGACGTTGCCGGCCTCCCAGCGGGCGTTGCCGATCGTATGGCCCGCGTTGCTCACCTCGAGCTGGGCCAGCTCCTCCTGGTGCTCGCCGACCAGGTCGGAGAAGCGCCGCAGCAGCAGACCTCGGTCAGCCGGAGCCACCGCCTTCCAGGCCGGGCTCGCCGCCCTCGCCCGAGCGATCGCCTCGTCTGCCTGCTCCACGGTGGTCAGGCCGACCGTCCGCACGACCTGCTCGGTCGCGGGGTTGATGACGTCATGCGTCACGGTCATCTGGGTGCTTCTCCTTGGTCCTGATGGTGCTGTTGGCTCTGGTAGTCGTACTTCGAGATGATCCTCCTGGCGTCTGTCGGCGCGTCACCAGGACCGGCCCAGTGCGGGGCGACGTGAGCCGCCAGCCGTCAAAGCCGCTCGAACCCGCGGCGACGCTCCCAGTCGGTCACGGCCGCGTCGAACGCCGTGACCTCGACGTCGGCCGCCTTGACGTAGTGATCGACGACGTCGTCGCCGAGCAGCCGCCGCGCCAGGTCGGAGCTGTCCAGCAGGTCGCGGGCCTCACGCAGGGTGACCGGGACGTGGGGCTTGCCGGACGTGTAGGCATTGCCCTCGAGGGACGGCTCGAGCTCGAGCTTCTCCTCGATCCCGTGCAGCCCTCCGGCGAGCATCGCGGCCACGGCGAGGTAGGGATTGACGTCCCCACCGCCGACCCGGTTCTCCACCCGGAGCCCGGCACCGTGACCGACGACGCGGAGCGCACACGTACGGTTGTCGTGTCCCCAGGCAACCGTGGTGGGGGCAAAGCTGCCAGGCTGAAACCGCTTGTAGGAGTTGATGTTCGGCGCGTAGAAGTAGGTGAAGTCACGCATCGTCGCCAACACGCCTGCCATGAAGTGGTCGAACATCTCGCTGCGGCCGTGGTCACGATCCGCGTCGACGAACACGGGGGTCCCGTTCCGATCCCGCAGGGACAGGTGGATGTGGCAGGAGCTGCCCTCACGCTCGTCGTACTTGGCCATGAAGGTCAGTGACTGGCCACGGCGAGCGGCGATCTCCTTGGCGGCGTTGCGATAGATGACGTGGTTGTCGCAGGTGCGCACGGCCTCGTCGTAGAGGAAGGAGATCTCGTGCTGGCCGAGGTTGCACTCCCCCTTGGCGGCCTCGACGATGACGCCGGCGGCATACATCTCGTTGCGGATCTCCCGCAGGAGCGGCTCGACCCGGTCGCCACCCAGGATCGAGTAGTCGACGTTGTAGCGGTTGGCGGGCGTCATGCCCGTGTAGCCCCGGTCCCAGGCCGCGTCGTAGGAGTCCTCGAAGATGATGAACTCGAGTTCGGTGCCGCAGTAGCCGACCAGCCCGAGCTCAGCCGCCCGGGCGACCTGCGCCTTGAGGATGGCCCGGGGGGACTGAGCCACGGGGCCGCTGCCGTCCAGCCAGGTCAGGTCGCACTGGATCGTGGCGGAGTGGGGGGCGCCCGGGGTCCGCCGCAAGGTGCTGAGGTCCAGGTCGAAGAACATGTCCCCGTAGCCTCGCTCCCACGACGACATGGCGTAGCCGTCGACGGTGTTCATCTCGACATCGGCCGTCAGCAGGTAGTTGCACCCTTCAGTGCCCTGCTCCAGGACGTGGTCGAGGAAGAAGTGACCGTGCAATCGCTTCCCCTGCAGCCGCCCCTGCATGTCGGTGAAGGCGACGACGACGGTGTCGACCACACCCTCCTCGATGTCCGAGCGCAGTTGGTCGAGTGTGAGCTTCGGTGCTGGCGCCATGTGGGTCTCCCTATCCGATCAATCCGCGCAGCAACGCGGAGGTCGCGTCGCAGTGCTGTTCCATGTCCAGCCGGGCCCGGTCCGCATCGCCGCTGAGGACGGCGGTGACGATCCGTCGATGTTGGTCGTTCGAGTGGTCGATGTTGCGGGTCAGGACCGGGATCACCAGCAGCATCTCGTGCAGCGCCGACTGGGACCGAGTCACCGCCTCGATGAGCATGGGTGACCCGGACAGCGTTGCGACGGCGAGGTGCAAGCGCGAGTCGGCCACCCGGTGCGCCGCGGGGTCCGGAGCCTCATCGACGGCAGCCAGACAGTCCGCCAGCCATCGGCGTTGGTCCGCGGCGAGGGGCCGGGTGGCCGCTAGCCACGCCGCTCCCGGCTCGACGACACGCCGGAAGTTGAGTGCATCCTCCATGGCGGCGCCACTGCGCACGGTCGAGCGCCCCGTCACAGCAGGCGGCGCGGCGGCATACGTCACCCGGGTGCCACCCCCTCGACCGCGGCGGGTGTCCACGAGCCCGGAGTCGCGCAGGGCCGCGATGGCGTCACGCAGCGTGCTGCGGCTGACGCCGAGCTGCTCGGCGAGGAGCCGCTCCGGGGGCAGTCGTTCACCGTTCGCGATGACGCCGAGCCGGATTGCCGTGGCGAGTTGCTCCACGGTGTTCTCGAAGGCGTTCCCGCTGGCTGGGCGCAGCACCGCATCCGGCCACGCCGTCACGGCGAAGTGTCGCGACCCGGCTACCTCTGCCATGTCAGCTGAAGATCTCCGTAGCAGGCTTGGTGTCGTGCCCCTTGGGGACGTCCATCATGAAGTGATGGCGCCCGCCGACGAACCACGTCACCGTCGCGAAGACAAACACGACCAGGACCGCCAGTGGCGCGTA
>JBDTAU010000505.1:0-4415 GCA_039924465.1 Dermatophilaceae bacterium | reverse complement strand
GGACGTACTGGCGGCTCGGCTCCTGGCGCAGGTAGCCGAGGTCGACCAGGGTGCGCACGAGGCGGTGGATCGTCGGCAGGGGCAGGCCCGATTCGGTGGCCAGGTGGGACAGCCCCATGATGCCGCCGTTGCCGGCCATGGTCTCGAGCAGTCCGAAGGCCCGCTCGATCGACTGCACCCCGCCGGAGCGGGGCTTGCTCGGCTGTTTGGCCAGCGGCTGCTCAGTGACGGGCTCGGCCTGCTCAGGCAACTGCGCGCGTTCAGACACGGGGCCTCCAATTGTGTTTCCGCATGTCGAAAGGTTAACGGACGCGGACAGAGTGCTCGGACCGGCTCCACACCCCTTGTACTTCCGCTGAATAGATAATATCATCCACAATACGAAATTACATGGAAGTGAGGTAGGGATTCGATGAGTGCACCCAGCCCGGGTTATGCGATCACCGTCCGAGTCGACGCGCCGACATCAGTGGATGCCACAGGAGGACTGGTGGCCGCCGTCCAGAAGGCGCGAGGTTCACTGACCGCGCTCGATATCGTCGAGTCGACCTCCCACGGTCTGGTCGTCGACCTCACGTGCAACGCCATCGACGCCGACCACGCCCAGGAGATCTCCACAGCGCTCGCCGCGGTCCCCGGCGTCACGGTCCACAAGGTCAGCGACCGCACGTTCCTGATGCACCTCGGCGGCAAGCTCGAGGTCAACCCCACGGTCTCGCTCAAGCACCGCGATGACCTGTCGCGTGCCTACACTCCGGGCGTGGCCCGGATCTGTATGGCCATCGTGGAGAACCCGGCCGACGTCCGGCGCCTGACCATCAAGCGCAACACCGTCGCGGTCGTCACCGACGGGTCCGCCGTCCTCGGGCTCGGCAACATCGGCCCAGCGGCCGCGCTTCCGGTCATGGAGGGCAAGGCCGCGCTGTTCAAGCAGTTCGCCGGCGTCGATGCCTGGCCGGTCTGCCTCGACACGCAGGACACCGAGGAGATCATCATGATCGTCAAGGCGATCGCGCCGGTCTACGGTGGCATCAACCTTGAGGACATCGCAGCGCCCCGATGCTTCGAGATCGAGCGACGGCTGCGTGCCGAGCTCGACATCCCGGTCTTCCACGACGACCAGCACGGCACCGCCATCGTCGTGCTGGCCGCCCTGACGAACGCGCTGCGGGTCGTCGACAAGCGGATCGAGGACGTCCGCATCGTCGTCAGCGGGGTCGGCGCCGCCGGCCACGCGATCATCACGCTGCTGCTGGCCATGGGTGCGACCACCATCGTGGGCTGCGGCAGCCGCGGCGCCATCCACCACGGCGAGACCTACGCCGACCCGGACCGCCAGTGGCTCGCCCAGCACACCAACCAGGCGGGCGAGTCCGGCTCGCTGCGGGACGTCCTCAAGGGCGCTGACGTCTTCATCGGCGTCTCGGCGCCGAACCTGCTGGACGGCGACGACATCGCGACCATGGCTCCGGACGCGATCGTCTTCGCCCTGGCCAACCCGGACCCGGAGGTCGACCCGCTCGCGGCGGGCGCCCATGCGGCCGTGGTGGCCACCGGACGCTCCGACTACCCCAACCAGATCAACAACGTGCTCGCCTTCCCCGGCTTCTTCCGGGGGATGCTCGACACCGGTTCGGCTGACATCACCCAATCGGTCATGCTTGCGGCGGCCACGGCCATCGCCGACTCGGTGACGCCGGAGGAGCTCAACGCCAGCTACATCGTGCCCTCGGTCTTCGACCCGGTCGTCGCGCCCGCGGTGGCTGCTGCGGTGCGCGCGGCGGTCGAGTCCGACCGAGCCGCATCAGACCACGACGCCCAGGAGAAGTGAGCCATGCCGACCGAGCACACCAGGACCGTAGACACCGCCGCGATCGAGATCGTGGGTGAGCACGTCGACGGGGTCGAGGAGATCCTCACCCCGGAGGCACTCGCGTTCGTCGCGGCCCTGCAGCGAGAGTTCGGCAGCCGCCGCGACGAGCTCCTCGCTGCGCGCACGGTGCGCCGCGAGGAGGTCTCCCGGACCGGTCGTCTCGACTTCCTGCCCGAGACCGCCGCCATCCGCGAGGGTGAGTGGACGGTGGCTTCGGCCCCGGACGACCTGCTCGACCGCCGGGTCGAGATGACCGGGCCGACCGATCGCAAGATGACGATCAACGCGCTCAACTCCGGCGCCCGGGTGTGGCTCGCCGACATGGAGGACGCGAGCACGCCGCACTGGTCCAACGTCATCGGTGGCCAGGTCAACCTGCGCGACGCGATCCGCCGGACGATCAGCTTCACCTCCCCGGAGGGCAAGCAGTACGACCTGCGCACGGATCAGCGGCTCGCGACGATCGTCATGCGCCCCCGCGGCTGGCACTTCGACGAGCGGCACCTGCTCGTGGACGGTGCCCCGACCGTCGGCGCCCTCGTCGACTTCGGCCTCTACTTCTTCCACAACGCGAAGGAGTTGCTCGAGCGAGGCAGCGGTCCCTACTTCTACCTGCCCAAGCTCGAGAGCCACCTCGAGGCGCGCCTGTGGAACGACGTGTTCACCTTCGCCGAGGCGCAGGTCGGGGTGCCCTACGGCAGCGTCCGCGCCACGGTGCTCATCGAGACGATCCCCGCCGCCTTCGAGATGGAGGAGATCCTCTACGAGCTGCGTGACCACATGTCCGGTCTCAACGCCGGTCGATGGGACTACCTCTTCAGCGTCATCAAGTACTTCCGCGACGCAGGCCCGGAGTACGTCCTCCCGGACCGGTCCGCCATCCCGATGACGACCCCCTTCATGAAGGCCTACGCCGAGCTGCTCGTCAAGACGTGCCACAAGCGTGGTGCCTTCGCGATCGGTGGCATGTCGGCCTTCATCCCCAGCCGCCGCGACGAGGACGTCAACGCCCGCGCCTTCGACCAGGTCCGCAAGGACAAGGAGCGCGAGGCCGGCCAGGGCTTCGACGGTTCGTGGGTCGCGCACCCCGACCTCGTCACGGTCTGCCGCGAGATCTTCGACGGCGTGCTCGGTGAGGCGCCGAACCAGCTCGGCACCCTGCGCGAGGACGTCGACGTGTCAGCCGACGAGCTGCTCGACTTCGCGTCCGCCACGGGCAGCATCACCCGCGAGGGCCTGCGCCTCAACGTCGAGATCGGCCTGCTCTACCTCGAGTCGTGGATCGGGGGCAACGGCGCCGTCGGGATCCACAACCTCATGGAGGACGCCGCCACTGCGGAGATCTCCCGCTCGCAGATCTGGCAGTGGGTGCACAACGGCTCGACCCTCGAGGACGGCACGACGATCACCCCCGAGCTGGTGCGCGAGACCACCGTCTCGGAGCTGGCCAAACTGCGCGATGAGCTCGGCGACGGCTACGCGGACCGCTACTTCGACACCGCAGCCCGGGTGTTCGAGGAGGTCGCGCTCGCCGATGACTTCGCCGACTTCCTCACGCTGCCCGCCTATGAAGCGGTGACCGAGTGAGCATCGACGACCTCACGGCGCAGCTCGACGAGCGCCTCTCGGCCGCCGACGCCGCGCTGGCTCGGGACTTCCCCGGCGACCGTGGGGTGCGTCAGCCACTGCACACCGTCTACATCCCAGCCAGTTCGTATGCCGCTCACACCGTCTCCGAGTGGGGTGAGCGTGCGCTCGCCGTCCTTGACGAGCACGGCCCGGATGCTCCCTCCTTCGGGGCGGCGGCCGGGCTCCGCGCGGAGTCGGCCGGTCAGGTCTATGACCGGGTCCGGGCCAAACTCGGCCGCGAGCCGATCGAGGACCTGCGGATCGACTTTGAGGACGGCTTCGGAGACCGTCCGGACGACGAGGAGGATGCGGAGGCCGTCCGGGCCGCCGGAGCGCTCGCTGACTCCCTGGAGGCCGGCTCAGCACCGCCGTTCCACGGCATCCGGTTCAAGTGCTTCGAGGCCCCGACCAGGCGTCGGGCCCTGCGGACGCTGGACCTCTTCGTCGGGACCCTGGCCGGGCGTGGGGCGCTCGGCGACGGCTTCATCCTCACCCTGCCCAAGGTGACGTCGATCGACCAGGTCGAGGCGATGGTCACGGCCTGCGAGTGGCTCGAGAAGACCCATGGGCTGGGCGCCGGAGCTCTCGGCTTCGAGATCCAGGTCGAGACTCCCCAGTCCATCCTGGGGCCGGACGGCAGCGCGCTCGTCGCGCGGATGATCCACGCCGCAGGGGGCCGGTGCACATCGCTGCACTACGGCACCTACGACTACTCCGCCTCCTGTGGGATCGCCGCGCAGTACCAGAGCATGGAGCATCCCGTGGCTGACCATGCCAAGGCGATCATGCAGGTAGCGGCGGCGGGCACCGGCGTCTTCCTGTCCGACGGGTCGACCAACATCCTGCCGGTCGGGGACGAGGCCGCGGTCCACCGCGGTTGGAGCCTGCACGCGCGACTCGTGCGACGCTCCCT
>JBDTAU010000504.1:0-5944 GCA_039924465.1 Dermatophilaceae bacterium | reverse complement strand
GAGGGATGTTGCACCACATCGTGTCCGCTCTCGGACACGTCCCCAGCTTCTACACCGCAACACTGGCCCCGCAGGCCGCTCGGGCGTTGGCGGCCGAACACGCCGAACGCGGCCGCACCCCGATCCTGGTCTTCGACGAGGCCCACCTGCTCGACAACCCACAACTCGAAGCCATCCGGATGCTCACCAACCACGACATGGACTCCGGCGCCCCGTTCGCCGCGCTACTGGTCGGCCAACCCACCCTGCGGCAACGACTGCGCCTCGGCGTGCTCGCCGCCCTGGACCAACGCATCGCGGTGCGCTACA
Source organism: Dermatophilaceae bacterium (assembly GCA_039924465.1). Lineage (GTDB taxonomy): Bacteria > Actinomycetota > Actinomycetes > Actinomycetales > Dermatophilaceae > JAKDLQ01. The sequence goes on along the minus strand of JBDTAU010000504.1, from coordinate 5,635 downwards.
CCATCACCGGGATGAGCTCCCAGGACTCCAGCGACTACCTGACCCACCACCTCAAGATCGCCGGACGCACCGACACCCTGTTCAGCAACGACGCGATCACCCTGATCCACAACGCATGCCGAGGCTACCCACGCCCCATCAACAACCTCGCCGTCAACGCCCAGACCGCCGCCTGCGCCAAAGACAGCAACATCGTCGACGAGAAAGCCGCCCGCATCGCCATCTCTGAAACCGGCGCCGACTAACCACCCCCGTCACCACGCCGAGCACCCCCGTCCCCCCGACGACCACGGCCCGCCCGCCACCGCGGGCGGGGCCGATCCTGCGCCCGAAGTACGCTCACGACTGCGGAGGCACCTGCGGAAAGTCTCACGCCGGTTACTGCCCTCAACGCGTTCAGGTCAACCCCGCAACGGACACCACCAAGTCGCGGGCCGGTCGCCGCCAGGTCGGGCTGCCCATCCAGTTGGTCGATCCGCTTGCCCAGCATCGACTGAACCAAGACGCCGAGCGACGTCAAGCAGGCAGTGCCTAGACTGACGGCAGCTGGGTCTTCGCCACCGAGACCGGAGCTCCGATCAGCCCTCGCACCGACTGGTCACATTGGAAGCAGCTCCTCACGGACGCCGGCATCCGGGACAGCAGGCTCCATGATGCCCGCCACACCGCCGCCACCGTTCTGCTGCTTCTGGGCGTCAGCCAACCGGCGATGATGAACATCATGGGCTGGTCCAACCCCGCCACGACCCAGCGCTACGCACACGTCATCGACCCCATCCGTCACGACGTCGCCGATCGCATCGGTGGCCTCCTGTGGGGCGAACCCGAGCAGTTGCCCGGCGGCAAATGAGACTAGAAATGAGACTATGACGGGAAACGCCGGCCGGCCCCACAGGGGCTGACCGGCGTCTCCGCAGGTGAACGGCGGTGGCGGTGGGATTTGAACCCACGGTGGAGTTACCCCCACACACGCTTTCGAGGCGTGCTCCTTAGGCCGCTCGGACACGCCACCGCGCAGCAGGCTACCGGAGCCTGCGGGCCGGAGAGAAATCGCTGCGCTCCGGGGCACCTCGCAGCCGCGACCGCACGCTCATCCCGACGGCTCACTCCAGACGGCGGTCCTCGAAGAAGTCGACGAGCAGCCCGGCGCACTCCTCGGCCCGGACGCCGCCGACCACCTCGACCGGGTGGGTGGCGAGCGGGTCGCGGGTCAGGTCCCAGACCGACCCGCAGGCCCCCGCCTTGGGGTCCCACGCCCCGAACACCACCCGCTCCATCCGCGCCGCCATCGCCGCGCCGGCGCACATGACGCACGGTTCGAGAGTGACCACGAGCGTGTGCCCGTCGAGCCGCCAGGTGTCCGCGGCCGTGGCCGCCTCGCGGATCGCGATGATCTCCGCATGACCGGTTGGGTCGCCGAACTCCTCGCGCACGTTGCGACCGCGGCCCACGATGGACCCGTCGGGCGCGATGACGACCGCCCCCACCGGCACGTCGTCGGACTCCACGGCAGCCGCCGCCAGGGCGAGCGCCTCCCCCAGCCACTCGGCATACGTCGTTGCCGGGTCGGGGATCTCGTGGGTCACCGGGGTCTCACGTTCTTTGGCCACACGCTAAGTTTCCACCATGGACGTCCACGTCGCAGACCACCCGCTGATTGCCCACAAGTTGACCTACCTGCGCGACAAGCGGACGGACAGCCCGACCTTCCGCCGCCTCGCGGACGAGTTGGTCACGCTGCTCGCCTACGAGGCCACCCGGGACGTGCGGGTCGAGCCCTTCGACATCGAGACCCCGGTGGCGCCGACGACCGGCATCAAGCTGGCCAACCCGAAGCCGATCATCGTGCCGATCCTGCGGGCCGGCCTCGGGATGCTCGAGGGCATGGTCCGCCTGCTGCCGAGCGCCGAGGTGGGTTTCCTCGGGATGATCCGCAACGAGGAGACCCTCGAGGTCTCGACCTACGCCAACCGGCTCCCCGACGACCTCACCGGCCGGCAGGTCTACATCCTCGACCCGATGCTCGCGACCGGCGGCACCCTCGTCATGGCGATCAACTACCTCGCCGCCCGCGGCGCCCGCGACATCACCGCCGTCTGCCTGCTCGGCGCTCCGGAGGGCATCGCCCACCTCGAGCGCGAACTCGCCACCACCCACATCCCCGTCAAGGTCGTGCTGGGCACCGTCGATGAGGGCCTCAACGAGAAGGGCTACATCGTGCCCGGGCTCGGCGACGCCGGTGACCGGCTCTACGGCGTGGTCTGAGCACACCACCGGCTCGTATGCCGCTCAGCCCCCTCCGAAGCGCGGCCTGAGTTGCATGAGCGTGGCGACACGCGAGCCGCCTCACCAGTCACACCCTTCCCCTACGGCACAATGGTCGCTTGCCGGGACACGCCCGTCATGGTCGTCCGCCCCTCGAGGAGTTACACACATGAAGACCGTCAAGAAGGTCACTCTCTGGGTGGTTCTTGCCTTCATGGTGTACGCGATCTTCACCAACCCCGACCGCGCGGCCGCCCTCGTCGGGAACATCTGGGGCCTGATCGTCGACGGCTTCGATGCGATCCTGCGCTTCTTCAATGCGGTTCTGAACCGCACCTGAGCCTGGCGCCACGGGTCCTGACATGAGGCAGGCACGCACCGCCGCAGAGCTGCCCAACGAGGTACGCCGCTACCTCGCGCCGGGCGAGCGGATCGTGCTGGTCACCCATCACCACTGGGCTCGCATCCTCGAGCCGGTCGCCACGACGCTGCTCGCCCTCATCATCTGGCTCTTCCTCGAGGCCAACCTCACCGGCACGACCGCCCCCTTCGCCCCCGCCCTGCGGATCGCCTTCCTGCTCGTGGTGGCCCGATTGGTGTGGCGCCTCATCGACTGGCGCCACGACTGGATCATCGTGACCAACAAGCGCCTGCTGCGGCGGCACGGCATCCTCTCCCAACGCGTCCCGATGATGCCGTTCACCAAGGTCACCGATATGAGCTACGTCCGCAGCATGCCCGGTCGCGTGCTCGGCTTCGGCAAGTTCGTCATGGAGAGCGCCGGTCAGGAGCAGGCGCTGCGCGTCATCAACTGGATCCCGGATCCCGACGAGACCTACCGGATCATGTGCGCCGAGATGTTCAACATCGTGCCCTCTGAATCAGACGCGGCGGCAACCGAATTCGTCGGTTTCAACGACGACGACAGTGCCGACCCGGCGGAGGAAAGCGCCGAACCCGACTCAGCGGCCTACCCCGACGTTCCCGGGGTGCACAGCCCGATCTCCACCCGGCTCGACTCTTACTCCCGGGCGATCCCCATCCAGCCCGTGCGCGGCGGCGAGCCGGTCTATGAGAGCGACGACCTGCGCCGGCGACGTCGCGGCCCCCGGACCGGGCCGATGCCGTTCCACCCAGATTCCTGACCGCCTGAGGGGCCGCCTTGGCGGGCTGACCGGGAGCCGGCGGGGTGCCGCGCAACCCCCACAGAGGTCGGTATGCCGCTGAGTCAGGTCAGCGGCATACGTGCCCTGGGCGACGTGGCCGGTCGGGATGTGCTTGGCTGACAGGCATGTCGACGATTGCTGAAAACCTCGAGGGGGTCCGGGCCCGGATGGACGCGGCCTGCGCCCGGTCCGGCCGCGAGGCGGGATCGGTGCGCCTGCTGCCCGTCAGCAAGACGATGAGCCCGGCCACAATCCTGCAGGCCCACGCAGCGGGGTATCGCCGGTTCGGGGAGAACAAGGTCCAGGAGGCGGCCACCAAGGCCGAGGAACTGGCCGCTCAGGACCTCGAGTGGGCGGTCATCGGGCACCTGCAGACCAACAAGGCCCGGATGGTGGTGCGCTTCGCGGCGGAGTTCCAAGCCCTCGACTCGCTCCGGTTGGCCAAGGAGCTGGACAAGCGGCTGCAGACCGAGGGCCGGCAACTCGACGTGCTCGTGCAGGTCAACTCCTCGGGCGAGGACAGCAAGTTCGGGCTGCCGCCGGAGGAGGTGGTCGACCTGGCCCGCGAACTGAGCGCCTTCGACGCGTTGCGGGTCAAGGGGCTGATGACGCTGGCCGTCTTCTCCTCCGACCGGGAGCAGGTGGCCGCGTGCTTCGACCGGATGCTCGACGTGCAGCGGCAGTTGCGCGAGGCCGACGACGTGCACGTCGGCCACGGCTGGGACGAGTTGTCGATGGGCATGTCCGGCGACTTCGAGCTCGCGATCGAGCACGGCGCCACCGTGGTGCGGGTCGGGCAGGCGATCTTCGGTGCCCGGCTCAACGCCAACGACTACTGGCCCGGCGTCGCCCCCTGACACAGGAGCCACTCGACCCCACTCGAGTGGCGCGCGCCCCGCGCTGTGCGGCCCGTCCCGCATGACGATCACCAATCTGACCCGGGGCGACCGTCGAGCATGCCCGCGCCCCGATCAGGCCAGCACCGGGGATGGTGATCGTCCGGCGGCACAGCACCTCGGTGCCAAAACCTCCAGCCCGGGCCTGTGGACAACTCGCTCGACGGTACGCAGCCCGCGCCAGAGTGGACCGCATGCCCAAAGACCCCATCGTGCGCCTCCTCGAGGCCCGCGGCGGCCTGACCACGCGCGACCTGCGACAGCAGTTCACCAAGCGCCAGATCGCCCAGGCCGTTGCGGACGGGCTCATCGTGCGCGACTCGCGCGGCCACTACGCCCTGCCCAGGACCACGGACGGGCTGCGTGACGCCAGGCGGCTCTCGGCAGTGGCCGTCGGGCGCACCGCAGCCGCTACTTTCGGCTGGCGACTCAAGACCGATCCGCCACGGCCGGAGCTCGCGGTGCCACGCGGACGCAAGGTCTCTAAAGCGGATCGCACGCGGTACCAGATCAGATGGCGGTCGTTCGCGGCCAGCGACCTGCACAGCCGCCACCTCACGTCCAAGGTGCGCACCGTGCTCGATTGCGCGATCGAGCTACCCTTCGACGAGTCCCTCGCCGTCGCGGACTCCGCGCTGCGCAACGGGAGCGTCACCCGCGAGGAGTTGCTCGTCGCAGCTGCGCGGATCAAACGCACCGGTCGCCTGCGCGCTCTGAGGGTTGCCATGCATGCCGACCACCGGGCAGAGAACCCCTTCGAGTCGGTCGTGCGCGCGCTGAGCCTCGACGTTCCCGGCCTGAACCTGCACCCGCAGGTGCCCGTCCGATCGGGTGGCCGCATCATCCATCCTGACCTTGCCGACAAGGAACTGCGCATCGTGGTCGAGGCCGACAGCTTCGAGTTCCACACGAATCGTCGGCAGATCGACATCGACTGTGAGCGCTACACCGAGCTCGGTCTCGACGGGTGGCTCGTCGTGCGCGTCTCCCACCGGCAGGCCATGCAGCGTCAGGATTGGGTCCGATCGGCGTTCCATCGCGCCACGCAACTGCGCCGAGGCGCGCGCTGACACTGCTCCCAACCCGGTCATCTCCCGCCCGGTCACTTCCCGCCCGACCGGTTGAAAACGCAACGTCCCTCCGAACGATCACCATCCGACAAACGGGTGCGGAGTGGGCAGGGACTGCCGTGGCGCGCCCGGATCGTGATCGTCTGGAGGGACCCCTGCGGCCCGCACCCAACGGGCCCCGTCAGAGGGCCTTGATGATGTCCTCGACCCGGTCCTTCGCGTCGCCGAAGAGCATCGC
>JBDTAU010000503.1:0-4286 GCA_039924465.1 Dermatophilaceae bacterium | reverse complement strand
CCCAGCCCGGGAAACCCGTCGTCCTTCACAACGCCGATGCGCTCGCGCAGGCGAAACAACAGGAGCTGGACGATCCCGAATCACTGGTCACCCGCGTACGCTCCGACCGCGCGCGTAACGTCAGCATCCAGCTGCAGGATCATCCCCTCACAGACACCGGACAATCCGCCGCGAGTCGCGCCAAGACCATGGCCACCCAGGTCGACCGCATCTGGGCCACGCTCGTCAGCTGACCGCTCCGGCGCCGCTGATCGAACCTCTCCGGTAATCGCAACACACTCCAACACGGTCACCACGACGATCAATATCGTCACCGCTGGAGGATCGCTGAGCGAAACGCCGACCTCCCAGGATTGCCACAGGCTCGACTGACAAGGTAGATTGTCACTGTGGAGGTGCGAGACGGCGCTCGGAAGCACGACATCACCGATGAGGACATGCGGCACGCCGTTCGCCACGCGATCCGTTCCCGCGAGCTTGATGAGAACGCGACGTTGCTGATCGGTGCGGACACTGCGGGACGACTGCTGGAGGTGGTCGTGGCTGACATCGACACCGAGCGTGCCCGCATCATCCACGCGATGGCGTTGCGCGCATCGTTCTACCGGTTTCTGGAAGGAAGATGAGATGTACGTGAACGAGACCGCTCGCGTCGAGCAGCTGCTCGACGCCTTGGACCCCACTACCGCGGCGGTCGAGAACACCGAAGACCTGCGAGCAGTTGCGGTCGCGGCCGACACGCTCGCCGCCGACGAGGCTCGACTGACCGAAGCCGTGGAGATCGCCAGAGCCCACGGCCGAAGCTGGACCCGCATCGGCATTGCCCTCGGGGTCTCCCGGCAGGCCGCTCGGCAACGATTCGCCGATAAAACCGCCGTCTGACCCTGCCCACATCTGGCGCGGGCAGGGCGTTCGTTTGCGGATCCGCTTGCGACACGGGACGCCCGCCGATTTCGTGACTCAGATATTCGGCCCGAATAGCGCAGGCGGGACGACCGGCGAGGCGGGCGACGAGGAGTACCCCGGCCGACACGACCTCGATGACGGTGACGACGCCACCCAGGTCAGGCAGCGTAGCGTCTGCTTTCATGGCCAGCCACCGTTCCCCGATCCCCACCGCGCCGGCCGTGGCGGGCGGGCTTGTCGGCGGATTCGCCGCCGCGCGCTATACCGGCCGACGCGAGCTGGGCGGCGTCGTGCTCGCTGGCGCCGGAGCCTGGTGTGCCCGGTCGTGGCTGCGCTCATCCGGCCCCGGAGTTATGGGGGTCCTGCTCGGCATCTACCTCGGAGCCTTCGGTGGCTCACACGGGTTGGCCAAGAAGATCGGCGCCTGGCCGTCCGTCCTCGCCGCGACCGCGGTCGCGGCTGGCGCCGCCTACGTGTTGGCCGACCGCCCCGACTCGTCGTTCTGACGCGTCGATGCGCATCTCTACATGCGCCCCGCTCGCCCGTCGTAGGCGGCCCTGGCAGCTGGTCCTGCTGTTCCTCACGGCGTGCACGTCGCGAGGTCGTCGACACGCCGGCGGGAGCGTCCCACATCGTCTGGCCGGCTTCTTCGTGAACGGCGAATCCGACGATGGCGGGCGGGAGGAGTTCGACGAATCAGCACCCAGGCGGCGTTTCAGTTCGACGACCTCGGCCTGCAGCACCTGGACCTGGACGGTCAAACTCTTGATCAACTCCGTCTGCACGGCGACCAACTCTATGAGCTCGTCGTACGTCGGCTCAGCCACAAACACATTATCCCGCAACCACTTTCCACGCTCCACAGGACACGCCGATCAACCCAGATGAATAGCTACTCTCGGTGAAGTACGACCAGTCCCTAAAGCCCTTTATGCGCTGGGGCACCGCGGTCATACAGGCTGACGAGTTCGTCTAGACGAGCGAGCCGAGCCCAGCCGGCGTATTCGAGGCACTGTGTCGACAAGACCTCAGGCGAAGCTCCCCAGCGCTGTAGGATCGTATTTCATAATGCCGGCCTTCATTGCGTTGAACTCTCCGCCCGGTCCGAGCAACACGGTGGATTCGTCACGCACGGCCCTACTCATTGATTTAAGTTTCTTAAATCCCGATACCCACGAAAGCCCGTACTGTGCACATCGATGCTTCTTCTGGGTGGGGGACAGTCCTTTGATCGGTTCTCCGCGCAGTTTCGAGGTCTTTTTCTCCAGCTCCTCGAGCGTGAGTTGCTCGCTATTGCTGATGCGGGCGGGTCGCGGCTGGTCTCCCCGTGTAATTGCCTTGAGGTTGTCACCCAGTTTGTACAAGAGACCGGCCATACTGGCGGTCGAGTCACGCATCTCCTGCAAGCGGGTCTCGAGCGCGTCGTTGATGACGGCTGCATGTCCGCCACGTAGCTCGATGCCGAGCTGCTGGCGGAGCGAGTTTTCCACGACGTTGATCGTCGCATACTCCTCGATGTTGGACCAGTTGTTGCCGGTAGCTGTGGGCGCCTCGAACGTCCCGACGTCACCGGCGAAGAGCTTGAACAAGTCGCGGCACTCGATCGTGCCCGCCCCGACGAGGATGTTGAGCGCGTGCCCGAGCTCGTGGGCGAGGGTGACGAACTGCGGGGTGTACACGGCGTTGCCGGTCAGGCCGATGTTGTCGGTGTCCTCGCCGAGCTTCTTGTCGATCAGGGCCACATACACGCCTTTGGCGCCATCGCCAAACTTGTAGAACTCAGTCGTGTTGCCTCGCTGTACTTGGATCCCCACCTTTCCGGTGAGCACGGCGTCCATGAACTCGCTCGGTTGGGTGACGGCTCCGTAGTTCTGGTCGTCGTCGGGCTCGTCGGTCAATTTTGTCATCAGGGCTAGAGATTTGGACAGCGCTGCCTTCAGGTCGCCGGCCTCCTGTTGTCCGACGTTGGTCACCTGCGGGACTGCTTTCGACTCGGTCGGAGCGGCTTCGCCCAGGTGCCCGGCCAGCTCCGGAGGAGGTGCGCCACCGCCGATTGTCACCGACTTGTTGAGCCCAGTGCCGGTGGCGACGATGCCGTCCAGCAGTCGTTTTCCCATGGCGGAATCCATGATCTTGACCAGCATCGAGCGGGCTCGTCGCTGGAACTTGGAGTCGCCGGCGATCTTGATCGGCCCGTTACCCGAGGCGACCTGTCGGAGGAGGTCGTAGCTTGCCTGGCGAGTCCCGAGGGGGTCCGTGCCGGCCTTGGCTTTGCCCTTGCTCGGCTTCTCTGCCTTGACGCCCGCTTTGTACAGGGCTTCGACGCCCGTCTCGTGGTTCTTGTCGAGGTCGGCTTCGAGCGCCCGGATCGCCTTCGCGTCCGCTCCGTCGAGACCGGCGATGTCTTTCGTGTCCTGGTCGGCGTACCACTGGTACAGATAACGAGCCAGCTCGTTCAAGATGTCGAGACGCTGCGAGGGAGTCAGTTTCGACTCTCGCTTGTTGTAGTCCTTGATCGCTTCCCCGAGCGTCACCGTGGAATTCGGACGCAGCAGCCCGGTGATCGCCTTGCGCTCGGTTACCTTCCGGCGGATCTGCTCCCCGCCCGTGGGGGTGCCGCGCCGGCTGACCGATAGAGCAGCACCCTGCTGGATGGTCTGGGTGAGCTCGTCATCGAGGAGACCGGAGCCCGGGGACCTGCGAACAGCCGGCGTCCTAGCAGACCGACCGTCGTACCCCGCCCCGGGGCTACCTCGCAGCGCACTCATCGCACCCTCGGCGGCCCGATCGGCGGCGCGTTCCGCCGGGTCGTTGGCGGCACCGACGGTCAGCCCGCCACCCGCAGCCCGGTCGGCACCGGTGCGCTGGGCGACGGCGTGCCCCACCTCGTGAGCGACAACCCTTCGCCCGCTGTCGGAACCGGGTGCATAGGCGCCCGGGGCGAAGTAGATGTCGTTCCCGTGGGTGAACGCGGTGGCCTGCAATGACTTCGCGATACTGCCGGCCTCGGGATCGGTGTGCACCCGCAGTGCCGAGAGATCCTGACCGAAATGTCCACCCCAGCGGCCGGCCAGATCCTCCGGCAGCGGTTTCCCACCGCCCTGACGGCGACGCAAAGCTTCGACGACGCCAGGTGCGACGGCAGCGCCCGCCAATGGATCGGCCTCGGCTACCGGAATGCGTCGCAAGCCACCCGATAGCGCGTCGTAGTGTGGCACCACCATGAACGACGGTTCGGGCAGCTGATCGTCCGGCATGTTTGCCCCACCGGGGACCTCGGGCGACCGCGTTTGCTGCGCGGCATGTTGCCTGTCGTAGCTCAAAGCGCACTCTCTCCAGATCGACGGGTGCCAACCCAACAGTCTCTGCAACTAAGCGCT
>JBDTAU010000502.1:0-3649 GCA_039924465.1 Dermatophilaceae bacterium | reverse complement strand
GACCGGGGTGGTGATCGGGCATCACAACGTCTTCCGTGAGTTCGTCACCATCCACCAAGGGCACTACGACGTCACCTCGATCGACGACGATTGCTATCTCATGAACAAGGTGTACGTCGGACACGATGGGCATGTCGCGTCCGGCGTGACCATGGCGTCGTCGGTGACACTGGGAGGCCATGTCCACGTTGGGCGCGGCGCCAACCTAGGTATGAACAGTGTCGTGCACCAGCGACGGGTGATCGGTCCAGGGGTGATGCTTGGCATGGGCTCGGTGGTGACGAGAGACCTTCCTCCGTATGCCAAGGCCTTCGGCAACCCGAGTCGGATCAGGGGAACGAACGCAGTGGGTATGGAGCGCGAGGGCATACCGAAAGCGGCCATCGACTACCTCGCCTGCGCCTACAGCCAGGGAGCGCCGCCCCAACAAGGCGTGCCGGATGAACTCGAGCAGGCATGGGCCTGGTGGTTGCGGGAGGTGGGAGAGTGAAATCGGTATTGGCTCGGCTCATGCCCGTGGCGCGCCCGATCGTCGCTGTGCTCATCGTCGCGGCCGTGGTCTACGCCGTGGTAGGCCAATGGTCCGAGGTCACTGCGGCCATCGGTGAGATGCACTGGTTGAGCATCGCGCTCGCCTTCGTCATGGTCCTCCTCGGCAGTGCCGCCGCCCTCATGTCGTGGCGCATCCTGCTCGCCGAAGAAGGACACGCACTCGGATTCCTGGATGCGTCACGGATCTTCTTCGTCGGCCAGCTGGGAAAGTATCTGCCCGGGAGCGTCTGGTCGATCGTCGTCCAGATGGAACTCGCCACTCGGCTGAAGGTTCCCCGGGCGCGAACGTTCACCGCCACCCTGTGCTGGACCGGGCTGTCCCTCGCCAGTGCACTCACCGTGGGCGTCATCGGCCTACCCATGTTGGGTGCCGACGCGGCGATCACGTGGGTGCTGGTGCCCCTGCTGCCGATCGCGCTCTTCTGCTCGCACCCGGTGATCCTGACCAAGATCGTCGACAAGTTCCTCAAACTCATCCGTAAGCCGCCGTTGCCGCACCAGTTCACGTGGCGTGGTGTGCTGGGAGCCTTCGGCTGGTTACTCGTGACTTGGCTCTGCTACGGCACTCACCTGTGGTTGCTCGCCAACTCGTTGGGCACTCCTGGCTTCTCGGGCTTCGTGCGATGCCTCAGTGGATTCGCCCTGGCGCTCGGCGCGGGCATCGTCTTCATCGTGGCCCCGAGCGGAGCAGGTGCTCGTGAGGCCCTCATCGTTGCCGCCCTCGCGGGTGTCATGTCCAGCGGCGAGGCGCTGGGCGTCGCCGTGGTCTCCAGGATGCTGTTCACCGTCGCAGACATCGCCCTTGCCGGCGTAGCGGCGTTGTCGGCAGTTCGGTTGCTCCGCCGCAGAGTGGACCTACAGCCCTCTGCCGGTCCACCGTCGGCCGCCCACAACCCGCCAGGTCACCAGTGATCGCCACCGCAGCGGCCACGACCCGCGGATCCTCGCCGGGGGCCGTCAAAGGGAAGAAGTGATCGGTGTTCACTTTCGTCATCACAGTCGTGCTGGCCTTCGCGCCCGGAGTCCTGTTGGGCTTCGTCCTCCCCTCGGGGCGCTATCGGTTGGTCGCCTGGGCGGCTGCGCCAGCGTCGACCTTGGGCCTCGTGAGCGTTGCCTCATCATGGTTAATGACCCTCGGGCTCCCAGATGGTCCCGTTGCCGTGCTCGTGGCGGAGTTCACGCTGGCTGCTGCGGCTGTCGCGACGGTCCGAGTTGTCATGCGCCAAAGGACCGCCGGCGACTCGGCCGTCAAGCCGTCGTTGTCCTGGTGGTCCCGAATGCGCGCCGCGATCGGCGTCAACCGCCCCGAGGATGTACTAGCTGTCGGGGTGCCGATGGCCCTGACCATGGGCTTCGGAGCCATCCTCTTCCGTGGACTCGGCGGAGTCCCCGGCTGGGACGGGATGAATCATGCGTTCTTCGTCCGCCGCATGATCGAGTCGGGGACGACGGCCATCGAGCAGGTGTGCGTGACAGGGTCGTTCGAGGCCAAGGTGTCGTGTGGCTTCTATCCGCTCGCTGCGGACATCCAGTGGGCCCAGGGCGCGATCCTCGGTGGGGGCAGGGTGAGCACCGCGATGCTCGCCTGGGTTGTCGTCGTTGCCCCTGTCGCCATGGTCACCGGGGTGTACTCGGCTGTGCGACTTCTCGGCGGTGCTCGGGTAGTGGCAGCCGCGGCCGCGTTCATGCCGGCGCTGGTCGGACCGGACTGGGCAGCAGTGCGCACGGGACGCATCACCGAGCAGTCATCCCCGGCGATGGCAGCGGCTGTCGCACTCGTGCTGGCGCTCGCTTTGCGCGGACGACACCCCCTACGTCTGGGCGCCATCGCCGGGCTCTCCGTCGTCGGAATCGTCATGTCCCACACGTACGACGTCCTGTTCATCGGGACGCTCGCCCTGCTCTTCTTCATCTTCTGGCCGAGGTCGGGGAGGCTGATTGCCCGGCATTGGCGCCGAATGATGATGTCGGTTGGCGTGATGGCCCTCGTGGGTGCGTTCGCGCTCGGCCCGGTCCTCGGCGGCCTGCTCGGTGCCAGCGCCGAACGGGCGATGAACGCGCCCGCATCGCCGCACTTTACGAGCGCGCTCGAATACTGGTTCGCTGACTTCAACCGCTACCTACTTTTCGGCTTCCCCCAGCCGGGTAGCTCCCTCGGCACCCAGAACGTAGCCACGATCGGGATCGCCCTTTGGGTCGTCATGGTCCTATTGTCTGCTTCGCTGATGTCCCTCGTCCTGCCGTCCCTTCGGTGGGCTCGTCCGTGGTTCCTCTCGGCACTCGTCTGGACTCTCGTCGGCGCGTGGACGAGTTCGTCGGATTCTACAGCCGCGCAGGCGCTCGCCGGGCTCTGGTACGGCGTGCGCGAACGCGTCCGCACGATGATCGCCCCGACCATAGGGGTGCTGGTCGTGGCAGGTGCGTGCGTGCTTGGCCTGGTGCTGTGGTGGCTCGCGGCCCGCGTGTGGGCACGGCTACGGCATCGACAGTCCCCCGCCGCCTTCTCGGCCGTGACGGCGGCGGCAGTCGTGGTCCTGCTCGGTCTGCTCGCGGTCCAACCGTCTTCGTGGAGACCGATCCGTCAGGACCTGGTCCGCCGGTCGCCAGTTGGGGACCAGTACGTCGCCACCTTCGAGTGGCTCAAGAGCAACATCCAATCGGGTGGAGTGGTCGCGACCGACCGGAATGTGGAGTTCATGTCTTGGGCCAATGGTGACTTCGGGGTGCCCGCATTGTTTGGCATTCCCCCGCTCGATCCAGCGAGCAAGACGCAGTACGCCCGGCGGACCTCGGCGTTCAGATGGTTGGTTAATGTGCCCAAGGCCCCTGATGCGGGCTGTGACGTCCTCGAATTCGGCGTGCAGTACGTGGCCCTCGGCAATCGAACGATGCCGGGCTGGGAGCGCACCTACCAGCCGAGTCGAGTGTCGCAGACGGACCGCCTACGACTGGTCCACGAGGACCGTGGCCTTCGTGTTTACGAGGTGACCCCGGCCGGTAGGGCCTGCTCATCCTGACCGCGAACTGTGGCACCCCGCTGCTGAGCGAGGCACCCTCGTGGCGCCACTCGGGTGTCATGGCTGACGCTGCGGCTCTG
>JBDTAU010000501.1:0-2793 GCA_039924465.1 Dermatophilaceae bacterium | reverse complement strand
GACTCGACCGAGGCCGACTTCGACAAGGTCCTCGCCGTCAACCTCAAGAGCGCCTTCTTCGGCAGCCAGATCGCCGCCAAGCAGTTCATCGCCCAGGGCGGCGGCGGAGTGATCGTTAATATCACCTCCGTCCACGAGGACTGGACGATGCCCGGCAACACGCCCTATTGCGTGAGCAAGGGCGGGATGCGGATGCTGACCCGCAACGCCGGTGTCGAGCTCGGGCCGCACGGGATCCGCGTGCTCGGCGTCGGGCCCGGCGCCGTCGACACCCCCATCAACGCCAAGACCACTGCCGACCCGGAGGCGTTGGCCAAGCTCAACGCGGCCATCCCGCTGGGGCGGGTCGCCAAGCCGGAGGAGATCGGCGAGACCGTCGCCTTCCTCGCGTCGGACCAGGCCAGCTACCTCACCGCCACGACGATCTTCGTCGACGGCGGGATCATGCAGGGGTCGGTCGGGCTCTGACGCTGCCGGTACCGATAGTTTGGGTCACCCCGGTCAACTGCGGAAGGATCCGAAGGTGACGATTCGACTGGTCACGGACTCAACGGCATACCTGCCTGATGATCTTGCCCGGCAGCACGGCATCGAGGTGGTGCCGCTGCACGTCATCGTCGGCGGGAAGGATCGGATCGAGGGGCGCGACATCACCTCGGACGAGGTCGCGACCGCGTTGCGCGAGTACACGATCGTCACGACGTCCCGCCCGACCCCGCAGGCCTTCGCGGAGGCCTATGCCCGACTCGCGGCCGAGGGGGCGACCGGCATCGTCTCGGTGCACCTGTCGGGCCAGATGTCCGGCACCGTCGAGGCGGCGCAACTCGCCGCTGCTGAGTCGCCGGTGCCCGTCGAGGTCATCGACAGCGAGACGATCGGGATGGCGCTGGGTTTTGCGGTCATCGCCGGCTCCGAGGTGGCTGGGTCCGGGGCCTCCCTCACTGAGGTCGCAGCGGCCGTCCACGAGCGGATCGTTGCGTCCAGCGTCCTCTTCTACGTTCACACCCTGGAGCACCTGCGCCGGGGCGGCCGGATCGGTGCGGCTGCCGCCCTGCTCGGGTCGGCGCTCGCGATCAAGCCGATCCTCGCGGTGCGTGGTGGCCGGATCGTGCCGGTCGAGAAGGTCCGCACGTCAGCGCGGGCCATCGCGCGGATCGAGGCGATGGTGGCTGAGGGCATCGAGGCCGGAGGGGTCGCTGTCGACATCGCGGTGCACCACCTCGACGCGGGGGACCGCGGGCCGCTGATGGCCGAGCGGTTGCGGGCGCTGCCTGCCGCGCGTCAGGTGCTCCTCGTCGAGCTCGGTGCCGTCGTCGGCGCCCACGTCGGCCCGGGGACGGTCGCCATCGCGGTGTCCGCTCGCCCGAATGAGCCTCTGGATCGGGCTGGTTCGGCGTGATCGGGATGGTCCTCGTGCGGGTCGGCGGGATCGTCCTGGCCTTCCTCATCGGCTCGATCAACCCGGCCACGATGCTCGCCAAGCTGCGTGGCGTGGACCTGTCCGCCTCCGGGTCGGGCAACCCGGGTGCCACCAATGCCGGCCGGGTGCTGGGGCGCAAGTGGGGGATCCTGGTCGGAGTGCTCGACGTCCTCAAGGGGCTGCTGCCCGTGCTCGTCGCCGGCCAGTGGTTCGGGGCACACGCGGCCTACGCAGTGGGGCTCGCGGCGGTGCTCGGCCACATCTGGTCACCGTTCCTGCAGGGCCGGGGCGGCAAGGGGGTGGCCACGACGTTCGGCGCGATCCTCGGGGTGCACCCGTGGGTCGCGTTGATCATCGTCATCGTCTTCGTCGTAGGGTTCCTGCTCGCACGGTGGGTGGCAGCCGGGTCGATCGCCGGCGCGCTCGCGCTGCTGGTCACGGCCGTGGTGGTGGCGACCGGCCACGCCCCCGGGGACGGATTCACCGTGGCGTGGCTGGCCGCCCTGGCCGTCATGGTGCTCTGGCGTCACCAGAAGAACGTCATGGGCTGGTGGCGGTTGCGCCGCCTCGACTAGGGCGCATCTCGCGCCGCATCTCAGGGTGCCTGTGGATAACCGCGCGGTTCCAAGGTGCGAGTGGGGCAGGCTTGTGGCAACGTCTCGTGGGAACTCGGCCAAGACTGGTCGGAGGAGCACGAGAACAACGAGACTGACGCGACGACACAGGGGACCTGATGGCGCTTTTACGACCCGTCACCACGATGCCGTATGCCGCTGGGCTGGCTCTCGTGCTCACGCTCGGGGCCTGCACCGGCGGGGGAGACCCGCCCTCGCCCACGACGCCGGTCGTGACAGGGACCGCGACGGGGGCGTCGACGACGGCGACCTCGACCCGTGATCCCAGCACGGCGGCCGCGACCACGGCAGCGCCGACGCCGTCGGTCGACCCGGTGCTGGCCAAGATCCCTGCTGCAGCCCGCCCCGAGACGCCTGAGGGCGCGGAAGCTTTTGCGAAGTTCTACATCGGGCAACTGAATGCGGCTTTGTCCCTAGCCGACCCGGCGCAGGTGAAGGGACTATTTACTGAAGACTGCAAGGGATGCACTGCCTTCCTTCAATCAGCTGAGAAAATGAAGTCCAACGGCCAGCGTCACGCCGGGGAGACTCTCACGGTGACGGACACTTCAGTAATCAGTTTTGTCGATCTTCGCAAGGAGATACAGGTTGATGCCACGCAGAATGCGGTGCCAGTCATTGACGCCTCGGGAACGAAGCTCCGTACGACAACAGCCGATCAGGGCAGTTTCGTTCTGACGTTGACGTATAGAAGCCATTGGGTTGTCGAACGCCAACAAGTGATGGCCCCGTGATGGG
>JBDTAU010000500.1:0-3268 GCA_039924465.1 Dermatophilaceae bacterium | reverse complement strand
ACCATCACGTCGTTTGCCGCGCCTGCGGTGAGATCAGCGACGTCGAGTGTGCCGTCGGAGAGCGCCCCTGTCTGCACGCGAGCAACGACCACGGCTACGTCATCGACGAGGCCGAGGTCATCTACTGGGGAGTCTGCCCCGCCTGCCAGGTCACTGGCGAGGCGGTGGACGAACCACGCACCGACGCACAGCTGCGCGCAGAGCCAGCTCAGCGGCATACCAAGTGAAGTGAACCAATCAGCACTGTCCTCTGGAGGATTTGATGAGCGTTGAAGGACCCCGCCAGGAACCTGGCAACACGAAGCCGCTGACCACGGTCGCCGGCGCCCCCGTCTCGGACGGCGAGAACTCCCTCACGGCCGGCCCCCGCGGCCCGCTGCTCCTCCAGGACGTCTGGTTCCTCGAGAAGCTCGCCCACTTCGACCGTGAGGTCATCCCCGAGCGGCGCATGCACGCCAAGGGCTCCGGCGCCTGGGGCACCTTCACGGTGACCAACGACATCACGCAGTACTCGTGCGCCAAGGTCTTCTCCGAGGTCGGCAAGCAGACCGAGCTCTTCGCCCGCTTCTCCACCGTTGCCGGTGAGCGTGGAGCGGCCGACGCCGAGCGCGACATCCGCGGCTTCGCGCTGAAGTTCTACACCGAGGAAGGCAACTGGGACCTCGTCGGCAACAACACGCCGGTTTTCTTCCACCGCGACCCCCTGCAGGTCCCCGACCTCAACCACGCGGTCAAGCGCGACCCGCGCACCAACCTGCGCAACGCCGAGAACAACTGGGACTTCTGGACCAACCTGCCCGAGGCGCTGCACCAGGTCACGATCCTGATGTCCGACCGCGGCATCCCGGCGACCCTGCGCCACATGCACGGCTTCGGCTCGCACACCTACTCGTTCTACAACGCGCAGGGCGAGCGCTTCTGGGTCAAGTTCCACCACCGCACCCAGCAGGGCATCAAGAACCTCACCGACCAGGAGTCGACCGAGCTCATCGGGCAGGACCGCGAGAGCCACCAGCGCGACCTCTTCGAGGCCATCGAGCGCGGCGACTTCCCGAAGTGGAAGCTCTTCGTCCAGATCATGCCCGAGGCCGACGCCGAGACGGTGCCCTACCACCCGTTCGACCTGACCAAGGTGTGGCCCAAGGCTGACTACCCGCTGATCGAGGTCGGCGAGTGGGAGCTGAACCGCAACCCGGACAACTACTTCCTCGACGTGGAGCAGGCCGCCTTCAGCCCCGCCCACATCGTGCCGGGCATCAGCTTCTCGCCCGACCGCATGCTGCAGGGTCGCCTCTTCTCCTACGGCGACGCGCAGCGATACCGCCTCGGGGTCAACCACCACCAGATCCCGGTCAACAGCCCCCGCGGCGTGGCCAACCCCAACGACCCGCACCGTGACGGTCCGGGCCGGATCGCAGCTGGGGCAACGCCGTCCATCACCCCGAACTCCTACGGCCGGTACTCGAGCCAGCCGCAGTACAAGGAGCCGGCCTGGAAGATCGACTCGAGCGCCGACCGCTTCAACTACCGCGAGGACGACGACGACTACTACTCGCAGCCGGGCATCCTCTTCCGCGAGAAGATGACGCCGCAGCAGCAGCAGGTGCTCTTCGAGAACACCGCCCGCGCCATCAGCGGTGCCTCCAAGGAGACCATCGAGCGGCACATCGCCAACTGCACCCAGGCCGACCCGGCCTACGGTGCCGGGGTGCGCGCGGCGATCGACGCCCTGAACGCTCAGGGTGCGGATGCGGAGGACGTGCCCAAGGGCGCCGGTGACAACAACGCGCCGGTCGACACCATGGACGACCTGCTCTGAGTCGCCCTCGTCCCTGAACATCCCGCTGGGCCGGTCACGCATTCGCGTGGCCGGCCCAGCGGCAGGTCAGGCGTCGGTAGTCCGGTCGACCCGCTCGAGCAACTCGTCGAAGCCCCGCCGGATGCCGGTCGACAGCACCTCGACGTCGGGGAAGCTGTCGAAGTCGGCGGTGATCCCGAAGCTGAAGCGGTCGAGGTAGGAGAAGATCCCGACGGCCACCCGCACGCCGGCGAAGACCGGCACGTAGGGCCGTGACTCGATGAGTCGGTGACCGAGGACGTAGAGCGGGACCCGGGGACCAGGGACGTTGGTCGTGCCCGTCTGGACCACCTTGTTGGGAAAGAGCGACATGGCTCGCGAGCCGAGGGTCAGCAGGGTCGGCGCCGCATAGTCGGCCAGACCCACGATGGCCGCCGCGTCCACCGCGCCGAGGCCCCGTTTGAGGTGATCCATCTGCTCTCGGATGGCGCCGAGGCGCAGCTCCGGGTCGTCCTGTGCGACCGGGAGGTCGACGACCACCGCGGACACCTGGTTGTCGACCTTCCCGCGACCTTCAGCCTTGCGGGTCGACACCGGGACCAGCGACCGGACGACCATGTCGGGGACCAGCTCGCCGCGGGCCTCGATCAGGTCGCGGTAGCCACGGGTGATCGCGGTCAGGATGACGTCGTTGACCGTGCCACCCAGGGCGCCGCGAATCGTCTTGACCTCGGCCAGCTGTGCATCGGTCCAGACCCAGCGTCGGTTGGGTCCGAGCGGGCCGTTGAAACTGTCGGGCGTGGGCAGCGAATGCCCGGTGAGCCCCTGCGGCAACAGGGACGGCAGGACCTCCTTGGCCGCCACCGCGACGCCGGCAAGGGTCTGGGGGATCTTCGCAAGTCGCGCCCGACTGGGCACGCTCATGAGCGAGAGCGGGCTGCGCACCGACTCGCCGATCGAGTCGGTGGCCAGGGTCAGTGCCGACGGCACCGGTACCGGGGCCCAGTCGACCACCGGGGGACGCGGCGGGTCGGGCTCGAGGTCGAAGATCACCTGCAGGAGATCGGTGCTCGCCACGCCGTCGATCATGCAGTGGTGCGCCTTGGAGATGAGCGCCCAGCGGTTGTCTGCGAGCCCCTCCACGAGCCAGCACTCCCAGACCGGCTTGCTCATGTCGAGCCGCTGGGCAAAGACCCGACCGGCCAGGTTGCGCAGCTGTTCGTCGCCGCCGGGTTGCGGGATCGACGTGTGCCGCACGTGGTAGAGCAGTTGGAAGTGCGGGTCGTCCACCCAGACGGGACGCCCGAGCTGGAGCGGCACCTCGCGCACGACCTGCCGGTAGCGCGGCACGCGGTCGAGCTTGCTGGCGAGCAGCCGGACCAGGTCGCCGTAGGCCGGCGCCGGGCCCTCGAGGACGGCGACGCCACCGACGTGCATGGGGGTGTTCTCCGCCTCCATGTAGTAGAACAT
>JBDTAU010000499.1:0-5298 GCA_039924465.1 Dermatophilaceae bacterium | reverse complement strand
GCCAGCGCGGCCTGGTGGGTCTGGCCGAAGCCGGCATAGACGTCCGGGATCGCCGCGCGCAGGTCTCGCCCGAGCGGTGCGACGTCCCGCAGGACGTCCCGGCCGTGGGAGTGGCTGGTCTCAATGGGGGTGTCGGTCATGATCGGCGCCTTTCGTGTCGACTGGCCTTGCGGCCCACTCGGGACCAGTATCGCATACCCCCACCCGTATGCCACTGAGCCCCGTTCCTGCGGAGGGTGCCCGTGGTGCCTGGCTGCGTCCTCGGCCCTATCATCGAGGTTCGAGGCCGAGACCGGACCGATGAGAAGGGCTGCGCGCCATGGCACTCAGAGTCGTGACTCCGGTGGTCGCGCAGGCGCTCATGCTGGCGGTGATCCTCGCCCCTGGGTTGAACGGATCGGACCTCTCGGATCTGCTTCAGGGAGGGTGGCCCTACCTTGTTGCCGCGTTCATTCTCAGCGCCCTGCAGGCAGCGATCTGGAGCGCAAGCCGGGAGTCACCCATCCCGATGGCGCGCGCGGTCCTGCTTGGGCTCCTACCCGTGCTGGCCGTGACTCTTGGCGTCCTGCTCTTCATCCCCGCGTGGATGATCCTGTTGCCCTACCTCGCGATGGGTGCCCTGCTCGCGTGTTTCCTGCTGCCCGTCCTCGAGTTGGCCCGGCAGCAGGTCTGACGGTGACCCGCATCGTCGGCGAGGCACACACCCCGGCCAGGCGCTCTGTCGCGCTCAGGACTCTCCCGGGTCCGCGTCGGTGGCCCGCTTCGCGGTGACGGCCTCGCCGTCGAACAGCGACCGGAGGTCAGCACCGTGGTCAGGGTGCGCCAGGAGGGTCACCTGGTCCCCGGCTTCGAGGTGCACGGCGCCCAGGCCGAGGAGCATTGAGTCCGCGCGCCGGACCGCGACCACGATCACGCCGTTCGGGAGCACCTTCTCGTTCAACTGGTGCCCGACCAGTGGCGACGCGGGTCCGACCTGCACGTCCAGGAGTCCGGCGCTCGAGGCGACCCGCGCCATGCGGCGGGCGTCCGCGCGCAGCGCCCGGTGGTAGGCGCGCACGATGTCGCTGAAGGCGACGATGCCACAGACCTGGCGGGCGTCGTCGAGCACGGTCAGCCAGTGCACGGCCTCGGGCAGGGCGTCGATGGCCTGGTCCAACGTGGCGGTGACCGGCACCGTCGGGGCGGTCGCGTCGACCCGGCGCCCGAGCGCCCCGTCCGGGTCCTTCTCCGCCGGTCCGCGAAGGTCGGCGACGGACACGGTGCCCAGGAACCGGCCCAAGGCGTCGACGACCGGCGCTCCGGGAGTGGCGTTCTCGGTCAGCTGAGCCATCGCGTGGCCGAGCGAGTCGTCCTCCTGCAGCACGAGCCGGGGACGTGACATCGCACCGGCCACCTCGACTCGTCCGAGCAGGGGCAGTCCCTGCTTCAACCGCGCCGCGGAGGCCTCCTCGCGGTTGGCCAGCTGCGACCGGTAGATGGTCTGGTCGAAGTGGCGCACGATCAGGTAGGCGACCCCGACAGCTACCATCGCGGGGGCCAGGATCGTCAGGCTGCCGGTCATCTCCGCCACCATCAGCATGATCGCCAGCGGGGCCCGCGCGATGCTGCCGAAGCAGGCCATCATCCCGACGATCACGAAGGGCGCCGGGCTGAGGGGCACGCCGGGAGCGAAGCTCTCGAGCAGCCGCCAGATGGCCCCACCGGCGAAGGCGCCGATCACCATGCCGGGGCCGAAGATGCCCCCCGATCCACCCGATCCGATGGAGAAGGCGGTCGACAGGATCTTGGCGAAGGGCAACAGCACGATGATCCACAGCGGGATGCCGAGCAGGCCCTCTCGGCTGAGTGAGATCTGCACCCATCCGTAGCCGGTCCCGAGGACCTGCGGGATCGCGAGGGCGAGCAGGCCGACCAGCAGGCCACCGAAGGCGGGCTTGACGATCGTGTTGCCGGGCAGGCGCTTCACGAGGTCGGCGATGCCGTAGAACGTCTTGCTGTAGGCGAGCCCGATGAATCCGGTGACGACGCCGATGAGCGCGAACCACGCGAGTTGGACCGGCTGGTTGAACTCGTAGCCGGTCGTAGCGAAGCCGAACATCGGGGTGAACCCCTCGAACAGTCCGAACACGGTGTAGCCGACGATCGAGGTGAACAGCCCGGGGATCAGGGCCTCCACCTCGAAGTCGTCCTTGTAGACGATGTCGGCCGCGAGGACCGCGCCGCCGAGGGGGGCGCCGAAGATCGCGCCGATGCCCGAGCCGATGCCGACGGAGACCGCGATCCGGCCGTCCTCGGGGGACAGGTCGAGGGTGCGCGCCAGCAGGGAGCCGAAGCCGGCCGAGATCTGCGCCGTCGGGCCCTCCCGGCCGCCCGAGCCACCTGAGCCGATGGTGAGCGCGGAGGCGATCATCTTGACGATGACCGCGCGGGTCCTAATCATGCGGGGGTTGCGGTGCACGGCATCGATCGCGGCGTCGGTGCCATGCCCGGCGGCCTCCGGCGCAAGGAGGGTGACCAGCAGGCCGGAGAGCAGCCCGCCCAGGCCGACGACCAGCGGAATCGCCCACCACCGGGTGAAGTGCCCCGAGCCGGTGGTTCCCCCCTCGGCTGCGGGCAGCGGCACCACGTAGCCGCCGATGGCCCCCAGCAGTAGGTCCCCAGCGGTGCGTAGCGCGAGGTAGAACAAGACAGCACCGAGCCCCGCGATGATGCCGATCGCCCCACCGAGCACCAGCCACTTCTTCAGGTAGCTGGCCCGGCGCACCCAACCGCCGGCAGCGGTCCCGACGGACCGCAGGTGCACCTGGACGAGGGTCACCGCGTGCCTCGTGCGCTGCTGGTCCCGTCGTCCGTCGGGCGAGCGACCCAGGACGGTCTGGTCCGATCGCTGCCGTGGGCGGCCTGCACGAGCAGCCCGAGCGCATGCGCGAGCTCGGCCTGCGACTCGGCGGGGATGGCGGTCAGCAGGGTGCTGATCTCGTGAGTGCGCTTCGCCGTGCTCTGCTCGATCAGCGTTCGTCCTTCGGGGCGCAGCCTCAGGGTGACCTGACGGCGGTTCGTGCGGTCGGTCGTCCGGCTGATCAGGTGCTTGGTGACCAGGCGGTCGCACATCCGCGTCGCCGTCGAGGGGACGACACCGAGGGCGTCGGCCAAGTGGGCGACGGTCATGGTGTCGTGCATGTCGATCAGCACGAGGGCCCGGAACTGCGGCATCGTGACCTCGGGCTCCAGGTCGGCCAGCGCGCCTGCGGCGACGGCGACGAAGACCCGATTGGCGGCCAGCACCGCATCGACGACGTCCGCCTGGCCGGCCAGGAGGCTGGCTGCGCCGTCGCCGTCCAGCGCTGCGGCAATCGATTCGGGGGGTGTGGCGATATCTGGCACGCCTCTAAGCATAATGCAACTGTTGCAGTGCGCATCGTTGTATTGGGCCGTGTGCTGGCCTACGGGATCGGGCCCGGTGGGATTGTCGTGGTCGGGCGTGCGGGACTGGCCTACGGGATCGGGCCCGGGTGGGATTGTCGAGGTGGGCACGTGATTCTGCCTGACTCAGCAACGGGTTGACATGCGAGCGAAATAGGCGCTTTCTGGAGGTATCGCCACCTGGGGCGATACCTTGCATCGAAGGAGCGCGCCATGCCCATCGAGAGCACCCCGCTACCGGGTAGCGCCCGGAATCTTCCCGACGCCGTCGAGGTCGTTGGTCACGATGATCGATCGGATCTCATCCAGATCACTCTCGTCGTGCGTCGCCGCGAGCCGCTCCCCGAGCCGGCCCCGGGGTCAACGCCCACGACGCGGATCAGCCCCGAGCAGTTCGCCAGCACGTACGGCGCAGACCCGGCGGATTGCGAAGCGATCTCGGAGGTCGTCGTCCGAGCCGGCGCGACCGTGGTGGCGACCGATGTCGCGTCCCGCCGGATCCGGGTCTCCGGGACGGTCGACACGCTCGAGCGGCTC
Source organism: Dermatophilaceae bacterium (assembly GCA_039924465.1). GTDB lineage: Bacteria > Actinomycetota > Actinomycetes > Actinomycetales > Dermatophilaceae > JAKDLQ01. Next base: position 1,338 of record JBDTAU010000499.1, on the reverse strand, counting down.
TTCGGCACCACCCTCAACCGGGCCCGCCTCACGCCTCCGGGCAACGGCAGGCCACGAGTGGCGCGGGTCCGTAGCGGAGACCTGAGCCTGCCCAACGAGCTCGACGGCATCGTGACTGCTGTCCTCGGCCTCGATGACCGGCCAGCGGCCGAGGTCCGATTTCGACGCCGTCCCGTGATTCGGGCAGCCGAGGGCACCAGCTATTCACCACTCGACCTGGCCCGGATCTACCAGATGCCGCAGGACACCGACGGCACCGGGACGACGCTCGCGATCATCGAGCTCGGCGGCGGCTTCCGTGCGGCCGACCTCACGCACTACTTCTCCGGGCTCGGGATCGCCGGGCCCCGCATCAAGGGGGTCGGGGTCGACGGGGCCACCAACACCCCGACCTCCGACCCCAACAGCGCCGACGGCGAGGTGCTGCTGGACATCGAGATCGCCGGTGGCATCGCTCCGGGGGCCGAGCAGTTGGTCTACTTCGCGCCCAACACCGACGCCGGCTTCCTCGACGCGATCAGCACCGCGACGCACGCCACCCCGACCCCGACCGCCATCAGCATCAGCTGGGGTCAGAGCGAGGACACCTGGACCGCGCAGGCCCGCACCGCGATGGACGACGCCTTCGCCGACGCGGCAGCGCTCGGCATCACCGTCACTGCTGCGGCCGGGGACAATGGGAGCAGCGACGATGCCACTGCCCAGCAGGGTGGTGCCCACGTCGACTTCCCGGCGTCGAGCCCGCACGTCCTGGCGTGTGGTGGGACGAGCCTGCAGGCCGATCCGACCACTGGTGTCGTCACGAGCGAGACGGTGTGGAATGACGAGCCGGGCCATGGCGCGACCGGCGGTGGCATCAGCGATGCGTTCGCCCAACCGATCTGGCAGTCCGGCGCCGGTGTCCCCGTGGCCAAACGTCACGCTCACGGGCACCCGAGTGGGGCCGCCGCAGGTCGTGGCGTGCCAGACGTCGCGGCGAACGCCGACCCGGCGACGGGCTACCGCGTCTACGTCGATGGTCAGGACCTGGTGTTCGGCGGGACCAGCGCGGTCGCGCCGCTCTGGGCGGCGTTCGTATGCCGCTGTGCTCAGTCCCTGGGCCAACCCTTGGGTCTGCCGCAGCCCACCCTCTACCGAGGGATCGCGCCGGGAGTGGCCCAGCCCGGCTTCCGCGACATCACGACCGGCTCCAACGGCGCCTACCGAGCGACCGCCGGGTGGGATCCGTGCACGGGACTCGGCGTGCCCGACGGCGCCGCGCTGCTGGCCGTCCTGGGCGGCAACGCCACCTGACTCCCCCCAAGTCGAGTGGCCTTTGTTCGCGGGGCCACTCGACTG